>JBEKGQ010000499.1:0-5647 GCA_050012715.1 Polyangiaceae bacterium | reverse complement strand
TCCGCACCCACCCGCACCGGCAGCTCGCGGTCGACGAGCTCGCGCGGCGCGACCTCGCCCTCGACAACCCGGCCATGCAGGCGTTCCGCATCGGCTACGCGCCGTCCGGATGGGACGGCCTCGCGATGTACTTCAAGAAGCAGGGGGTCTCACCGGCCATCGGCGAGAGCGTGGGCCTGCTCGTGCCGCGCTCGAGCGGCACGTACTACGACCGGTTTCGCCACCGGCTCATGTTCGCGGTGACGGACGCGCAGGGGCGCGTCGTGGCGTTCAGCGGGCGCGCGCTGAAGGACCCTCCGGGCGAAGAGGCGTCCGCGGACCGCGAGCCGCCGCCGAAGTACATCAACTCGCCGGAGAGCCCGATCTACACGAAGGGCGCCAACCTCTTCGGGCTCTGGCAGGCCCGGCACGCCATCCGGCAGCAGGAGCACGCGGTGCTGGTCGAGGGGAACTTCGACGTCGTGAGCCTGCACGCGCGGGGGGTCGAGAACGTGGTGGCGCCCCTCGGAACGGCCTTCACCGCCGACCAGGCGAAGCTGCTCCGCCGCTACGCGACCGACCTGACGCTGCTCTTCGACGGGGACGCGGCCGGACGCAAGGCGGCCCTCGCCGCCGAGCAGCCGTGCGACGAGGTGGGGCTCGACGTGAAGGTCTCCATCTTGCCCGAGAAGACCGATCCGGACGACCTCGTTCGCAAGAAGGGGGTCGAGGCGCTGCGGCACGTCCTCGACCAGTCGCGGGGGCTCTTCGAGTACCTCATCGACATCCTGCTCGACGAGTCGTTCAACGCCCTCGACCTCCGGGAAAAGGCGACGCGCATCCAGCAGGTCGTGGCGCTCATCGCCCGGCAGAAGGACCCGGTCGTTCGGGGGATGGCGGAGGCCTACGCCGATCGCGCCGCGGGGCGCCTCGACTTGGTACGCTCGTCCCCCGGTGCCTTCGGCATGCTCAAGCGGCTGGTGCTCGCGCAGGCGCAGGCGGCGCGCATCGACTTCGGCCCGCGCCCGTCCGAGGCCCGCATGAAGCCGCGCCCCGAGGGGTGGGAGGACCGCAAGGCCATCGCCGAGGCCATCCTGGATTTCCCGGAACTTCTCGATGATTCGGCCATCGTGGCGGTCCTTCCCCGGCTGGAGGCGGTTTCGGCACAGATCGTGGCAGCCGTCGCCAAGGCGATGCGCGTGAACGCCAGGGGGGAAAAAGTCCTGGACGCAACCGAATTCCTTGACCAAATGCACGGCGACGCTAAAGCGTTCGCTTCTGCACGTCTTGCTGCCCCACAGCACGAAACCATCGAGGAAGCGCGCGAGATGGTGGCGAAGGCGGCCAACAGGCTTCGGGAGACGAGCGTTGCGCGGGAGACGAACGAGATTGTCCGTGAGCAGCATCGGGTCGTCGGCGACTGGGACACCGAAGTGGACTTGCTCAAGCAGAGCGAGGAGCTTGTGCGCCAGCGACTGATGGGCAAGTAGTCGGTACGGGGTCGCACGGGCGCGCTCTCGAGCGTGCGCGTGTGAGCGGGGTAGGTGGGCTCAGAAGCACCGAGGTAGCGATGGCGACGAAGAACCGTGATCGAAAAGAAGTTCAGCAGCTCATCGAGATGGGCAAGAGCAAGGGCTTCCTCACCTACGAAGAGGTGAACGACGCCCTGCCGGCCGACATGGCCGCGCCCGACCAGATGGAGGACGTGCTCGGGGCCCTGGGCGACGAGGACATCGAGATCGTCGATGCCGCCACCCAGGTGAAGATCGCCCCCAAGCGCATCGTCGAGGAGCAGCACGAGCAGAAGACCTCCCGGGACCGCGAGCAGCCGTCGACGGCCGCGAAGACCGAGGAGGAGATCGACGGTTACCACTCGAAGAGCAACGACCCGGTCCGCATGTACCTGCGGAAGATGGGGAGCGTGTCGCTCCTCACCCGCGAGGGCGAGGTCGAGATCGCGAAGCGCATCGAGCAGGGCGAGCACATGGTGCTCTCGGCGATCCTGAACTCGCCGGTCGCGGTCCGCGAGATCATCGACCTCGGCGACAAGCTGCGGAAGCACAAGATCCGCGTGAAGGACATCATCCGTGACGCGGAGGACGACAACGCGGAGTTCGACGAGGAGGAGGCCGACCGCCGCATCCTCCGGCTCATCGACAAGGTGAAGCACCTCGAGAAGGTCGCGACGGATCTCAAGGAGAGCCTCGCGACGTGCGCCGCCTCGCGCAAGAAGGGCATCGAGGCCGAGGTCGACGCGAACCGCCAGAAGATGGTCGAGACGCTCGAGGAGATGCGGCTCAACAAGAAGACGATCGACAAGGTCGTCGCGAAGCTGCGCGGCTTGATCCAGAAGATCGAGCGCGCGGAGAGCGGCGTCTTCGACATGGCCAAGCGCGCCATGATCGACGTCGACGTGCTCCGCAAGGAGGCGCGTCAGGCCCGCGGCGACGCGAACCTCGAGCGCAAGTACAAGAAGAAGTACGCGGTGTCGCCGGACGACGTGCTCGGCGCGCACTCGGCGGCCCAGAAGAACCTGAAGAAGGTCGAAGAAGAGCTGCAGCTCGACGTGAAGGAGCTGCGCGAGAGCTACGAGTCGATCCGCGAGGGGGAGCGCATCGCGGACAAGGCGAAGGCCGAGCTCGTGGAAGCGAACCTCCGCCTCGTCGTCAGCATCGCGAAGAAGTACACGAACCGCGGCCTGCAGTTCCTCGACCTCATCCAGGAGGGGAACATCGGCCTGATGAAGGCGGTCGACAAGTTCGAGTACAAGCGCGGGTACAAGTTCAGCACGTACGCCACGTGGTGGATCCGGCAGGCCATCACGCGCGCCATCGCCGATCAGGCGCGGACCATCCGCATCCCGGTCCACATGATCGAGACGATCAACAAGCTCATTCGAACGAGCCGCTACCTCGTGCAGGAGTACGGCCGCGAGCCGACGCCCGAGGAGATCGCGGAGAAGATGGAGCTCCCGCTCGACAAGGTCCGCAAGGTCCTCAAGATCGCGAAGGAGCCCATCAGCCTCGAGACCCCCATCGGCGAGGAGGAAGACTCGCACTTGGGCGACTTCATCGAGGACAAGAGCGTCGTCAGCCCGGCCGAGGCGGTCATCAACATGAACCTCGCCGAGCAGACCCGGAAGGTCCTGAAGACGCTCACCCCGCGCGAGGAGAAGGTGCTCCGGATGCGCTTCGGCATCGGCGAGAAGAGCGACCACACCCTCGAAGAGGTGGGTCAGGACTTCGAGGTGACGCGCGAGCGCATCCGCCAGATCGAGGCGAAGGCGCTCCGCAAGCTGCGTCACCCGTCGCGCAGCAAGCAGCTGAAGTCGTTCATCGAGAGCTGACCGGTCACGCGCTTCGTCGTCGTACCCCTGTTCGTCGTTGCGCTCGCCGGCTGCGAGCGGGGGTGCGCGCGGTCGTGGCTCGGCGAGCACGGCGTGGGGTCCGACGGGCGGCCTCGGGCGCCGGGCTCGCCCGCGCTGCATGCCACCGACTGCCCGGACGGGCTGGCGCGGTGCAGCGAGGGCACCGTCGAAGCGTCCCGGCTGACGATGATCCCGCAGCCATGCCGCGGCACGCTGGAGCAGTGCAGCTGCCCGTGGGAGCGCCTCGACGAGTGCGAGCGCGGGTGCGTCGCCGACGGCGTCGAGGTCGTCGCCGAGCGGGGGACCGCCCGCGCCCAGCTCTGCGCCCCGGCGGCCGACGCGGGCGCGCTCGCCCGCGCGGAGCACGCCCCCGGCGACTGCGAAGACGGCCAGCTCTACCGCTGCAACGGGGCGCAGGTCGTCGCGTGCGCCGAGCACGCCGTCGTGGGCGTCTGCGTGCGCGGCTGCTTCGCGCCGGGCGCGTTCCTGGGCGATGACGTCGCGGTGAGCCGCGAAGCGGCGTTCGCCATTCTCTGTTCGCGGTGACGCGCACGTCGCTTCTCTGAGGGGGCGACCGACGAACGTGCGGGGGCGCGCTGCAACACCGTGGCGTCCATGGCGCCACGCGGCGGCGCCACAAACGTGACCGCCTACATTGGCGCCAGTTACGCTGACATCCACGACGTTTCCCTCGGCTCCGCCGGGATCCACTGGGTCTTCGTGGGCTCAGCGGACGGCGTCATCGAGGGCGGGTTCCGCCGCGCGAACGGTGTTCGGGCGGTGGGATCGTAGTTTGCTTCTGGAGAAGTCGAGGTCGACGGTCCGACCGAGTCGCCCAGGCGGGTGACGGACCGAAGGGGCCACGTGTCCGTCCAACACGCGGCAATGGGGTCGTACATGCGTCGCAGTAAGGTGTGGGTCGTCTTCGGGGGGTTGCTCACGGTGCTGGCCGTCGCCACGGTCAGCCCGAGGTCGCACGCGGCCGGCAACGACCACGGCAGCGCCCTCGGCGTCCCGGCGGCGCCCGTCCACGGCCCGGCGCTCCTCCCGCTGATGGCCAAACACGAGCCTCTCTTCGGCCGGTTCGTCCAGCCGGGAGGCTCGCTCGACGTGCTCCCGAGCGGCGCGGCGTGCGCCCCCGACATGGTCGAGGTCGAAGGCGACTACTGCCCGTTCGTCGAGGAGAAGTGCGCCCGCTGGCTCGACCCCGCCACCAAGCTGCAGTGCGCCGAGTTCGAGCGGCAGCCGATGGGCGCGAAGTGCCTCATGAAGACGCAGCACCAGAAGTTCTGCATCGACCGCTACGAGTGGCCCAACAAGGTGGGCGTCCTACCCCGCTACATGGCGAGCTGGGTCGAGGCGAAGTCGAGCTGCGAGAGCATCGGCAAGCGCCTCTGCGGCGACACGGAGTGGACGCTGGCTTGCGAGGGGCCCGAGCACCAGCCGTACCCCTACGGCGACGGCTACGAGCGCGACGACGCGGCGTGCAACATCGACAAGCCGTACATCTGGCCTCACCCCGAGAAGGTCTACGATCCGCGCACCGCGAGCGACGAGCTCGCCCGCCTCGACCAGCGCGAGCCTTCGGGCGCCCGGTCGTCGTGCGTCAGCCCCTACGGGGTCAACGACATGACCGGCAACGTCGACGAGTGGGTCGTCAACGTCTCGCAGTCGGGGCAGCCGCACATCAGCGGCCTCAAGGGCGGCTACTGGGGCCCGGTCCGCACCCGCTGCCGGCCGATGACCACCGCGCACGAGGAGACGTTCCGCTACTACCAGATCGGCTTCCGCTGCTGCGGCGCCGTCCGCGAGCAGGCGGACGTCGGGGACAGCCCCCTCGCGTCGCTCTGAGCGCGGGAAGCCCACGCGCGGTGGCCCCCGGAGGTCGCCCGGCGCGCCGGATCATTCCGCCGAGGCGTCACCGCCGGCGTCCGGCGGGACGACCGGCTCCGGGCGGCGATGCACCGGCGGATCGCCGTACTCGCGGCGCATCTTCGTCGCGAGCGCGTCGAGCAGCACCTGCTCGTGGTACTGCGGCATCGCCGGGAGCTGGATCAGCACGCTGACCGACCCGTCGGGATCGTGCGGGCGTACGAGCTCCATCGTGCCGGGGTAGGCCTTGCCGCCGCCGGGGGACGTATAGTCGAAGAGCAGGTACCCGTTCTGGTCGTCCTTCTCGGTGACCTTCCAGCCGTTGTCGACGCGCACCAGGCGCAGCGCCGCGTTCCACGTCCGGTCGTAGCCGTACGGCGACTCGTAGGTCGACTTCGCGCTCGCCCCCCCGGCCGACAGCGCCACCGC
>JBEKGQ010000498.1:0-5652 GCA_050012715.1 Polyangiaceae bacterium | reverse complement strand
CCGGACGGCGGCACGCGCATGATTCACGTGCAGTGCCTGGCGACGAACGGGAACGATCTCTGGGCCTGTTCCGACGAGCCGAGCGGCTTCATCGCCGGCGTCTCGGAGGACGACGGCGTGACGTTCACGCCGAAGCTGCACCTGACGACGATCGACGGGCCGGTGCAGTGCCCCGCCGGCAGCACGTCGGCGATCTGCACCGAGACCGACAACGACGCCGACATCCCCTACAACCCGTTCGGCTCCCTCTGCTCGAACCTCGGCGCTTGCTACGACGCCGGGCCTCCGCAGGCGCTCCAGCTCGCCTGCGACGAGGCCGGGGCGTGCGGCTCGGGCTCGAGCAGCAGCGGCGGTGGCAGCGGGTCGACCTCGAGCTCCGGGGGCGGCGACGGAGGGAGCGGCGACGCCAGCTCGACCGCGAAGTCTTCGTGCGGTTGCTCGGTGGTGGGCGGGGGCGGAGCGGCGGGCGTCGCGCTCGCCGGCGCCGGCGTGGTGCTCCTGGCGGCCCGGCGGAGGCGCCGACGATGACGAGGGGCAAGTGGGCGCTCGCCGCGCTCGGCGTCGCGGCGGTCGCCGCAGGCGTCGCCCCGCTCGGGTGCAGTCACTCGTCCGGGTCGGCGACCCCGACGTACCTCGACCGCGACACGCTCCTCGACCCGCAGACGTGCGGCTCGTGCCACGCCGACCACTACCGGGACTGGGCCGGCAGCATGCACGCGTACGCCTCGGACGATCCGGTCTTCCAGGCCATGAACGCGCGCGGCCAGCGGGAGACCAACGGGCAGCTCGGCAGCTTCTGCGTGCAGTGCCACGCCCCCATGGCGCTCGAAGAGGGCGCGACGACCGACGGCACGAACCTCGCCACCGTGCCGCAGAAGCTCAAAGGGGTGACCTGCTTCTTCTGCCACACGATCGGCGCGGTCACCGGCTCGCACAACGCCGCCGTCTCGCTCTCCGGCGACACGGTGATGCGCGGCGAGTACACGGACCCCGTCGCCAACAACGGCCATGCCTCGGCGTACGCCGTCCTTCAGGACCGCGATCACATCGAGAGCGCGGGCATGTGCGGGGCGTGCCACGACATCGTCGCCCCCCCCGGGGCCGCGATCGAGCGCACGTACGCCGAGTGGCAGACCTCCATCTTCGCCGACACCGACGGCGGCGAGACCTGCGGGCAGTGCCACATGAACCAGAGCACGACGCCCGTGCCCATCGCCCAGGCGCCGAACGTCGGCCCGCGCGAGTACCACGCGCACGACTTTCCGGCGGTCGACGTCGCGCTCACCGCGGGCTTCGCGAACGCCACGGTCGAGCAGCAGAACGTGCAGACGTTCCTCCAGACGACGCTCCAGACGGCCCTCTGCGTGACCCAGCAGGGAGGCGTGCGCGTCATCGTCGACAACGTGTCGGCGGGGCACTTCTTCCCCAGCGGCGCATCGCAGGATCGGCGGGCGTTCGCCGAGGTGATCGCCTCGAAAGGGGGGCAGACCTTCTACCAGAGCGGCGTCGTCCCCGACGGCACGCCGGTCGTATCGGTGCAGAACGACCCCGACCTGTGGCTCCTGCGTGACTGCATGTTCAACGCCGCGAACATGCAGGTGGACATGTTCTGGCAGGCGGCGACGAGCGAAGGCAACGAGCTCACCATGCCGGTCACCACCGACAAGACCGACCCGCGCTACTACCAGACGCACATCTACCAGAACTACCCGCGCGCCCTGAACTCGGCGCTCTCGCAGGTGCCCGATCAGGTCACCCTGCGCTTCCGCGTCCAGCCCATCGGGCTCGACGTGCTGAACGACCTCGTGTCGACGCAGGACCTCGACGCGGCGGTGGCGAACGCGATGCCGACGTTCGACGTCACGCCCCTCCTCACGTGGACCGCGGCGGAGGCGGCGTCCGAGGGCCTCGTCTACGAGGAGAACGGCGAGCCCGTGGCGTGCGTCTCCGCGACCGGCTTCAACGTGGCCGCGGACAAGAACCTCGCCCCCGAGAACGCGAACTGCTCGCCGTGACCTCCGGGGAGGCTCCGTGGCGCGCGCCGCGTGCTATTGGGAGGATCCGCCGTGGACCTGCTGTACTTCGTCCTGCTCGTCAGCTCGCTGATCTTCATCCACGAGTCGGGGCACTTCGCGTTCGCCAAGATCTTCGGCGTCAAGGTCCTCACCTTCAGCATCGGCTTCGGTCCCAAAATCGTCCGCATCCGCGGCAAGGAGACCGAGTACTGCGTGGGGCTCCTCCCCTTCGGCGGCTTCGTGAAGATGCTCGAGGAGAGCCGGAGCAGCGAGGCCATCCTCCCCGAGGATCGCTTTCGCACCTTCGAGTCGCAGGCGCTGTGGAAGCGCGTCGTGATCGTCCTCGCCGGGCCGGCGATGAACGTGCTCTTCCCGATCGCGCTCTACACGTCGGTGTTCCTCGACGAGAAGCAGTTCCTCCCGCCGATGGTCGGCGTCGTCGAGCCCGGCGGGCCCGCCGAGGGCAAGCTCGAGCCGGGCGACCACATCGTCAGCGTCGACGGCGACGCGGTGACGAGCTACCCGGAGGTGCGGCGCATCATCGCGCGGAACGCGAACCACCCCGTGAAGCTCGGCGTCGACCGCGACGGCCGGACGCTCGACGTGACGGTCACGCCGGCGGACGTGGCCGAGGTGCGCGAGCTCGACATCGTCGAGCACAAGGGCCGCATCGGCTTCGACCCGCACTTTCCGGCCGCCGTCATCGGCGTCTCGCGGCACGACTCGCCGGCCGGCGCCGGGCTGCGCACGTTCGACCTCGTCACCGCCGTCAACGGGCGGCGCATCGAGAAGTACGTCGACCTCGTCGACGCGCTCGCGCAGAACCGCGGCGACCAGGTGGTCGTCAGCTACATGCGCCCGGTCGAGGTCCCGCGCGCCCTCGGGGGGCTGTGCGAGCTCGCGGTGCTGGAACCCGGCGCGGCGACGCTGACGCCTTTGCCGCGCACCGCCGGCGCCACGACGCCCGCCGACGCGACCTCGCGCGCCGCCGACGTGCTCGAGCGCACCGGCATCGAGAGCGCGGACATGTACGTGGCCTTCGTGCCGCAGGCGTCGAGCGAGTGGCGCGCCGGCCTGCGCCCGGGCGACCGCATCACGACGCTCGACGGCGCTCCCCAGCGGCTGTGGCGCACGATGGAGGACGGCCTCGTGGCCGGCGCCGACCGCACGCGCGAGCTCCAGTGGACGCGCGACGGCGTGGCGATGCGGGGCTTCTTCCAGCTCCGCAACGAGCAGTGGGACGACGAGTTCGGCCAGCACTACGAGCGCTACGTCTTCCGCACCGACCACTGGCTGCCGACCGCGCCCGACCGCATGGTCCCCAACCCCCACCCGCTCGGGAACGCCCTCCGCCAGGGCGTCGAGGAGACCGGCAGCGTCATCAAGTTCATCGCGATCGGGATGCTGCGCCTCCTGCAAGGGCGGGTGTCCCTCTCGAGCGTCAGCGGCCCCATCACGATGTACGACATCGCCGGTCAGGCCGGGGCCCAGGGGACCACGTACTTCGTGTGGGCCATGGCGGTCATCTCGGTGAACCTCGGGCTCATCAACCTCCTGCCGATCCCGGTGCTCGACGGCGGGCATCTGCTCTTCTTCCTGTTCGAGGCGGCGCGGCGGCGGCCCCTGCCGCTGCGGATCCGCGAGGTCGCGAGCCTCGTGGGGATGGTGATGCTCGTCCTGCTCATGCTCGTGGCCTTCAAGAATGACGTCGAGCGGCGGTGGGACGTCATCGTGCTGCAGGTGCGCGAGCTGTGGTCGTGACGGGCGCGCGCGACGTCGCGGCGCGGGTGCTCGTGCGGGTCGCCAAGGACCGGGCCTTTGCGTCGGCGACGCTGGAGGCCGAGCTCGCGCGCGCCGTGCAGCTCGAGCCGCGCGACCGCGCGCTGACGACGGAGCTGGTCTACGGCGCCCTGCGGGTGGAGCCGTGGTTGCTGAAGGAGGTCGGGCGGTTCGCGCCGCGCGGGCTCGACTCGGTGGACGCGCACGTGCGCGCGCACCTCGTCATCGCGGCGTACCAGCTCTACTTCACCCGCGTGCCGGCGTTCGCCGCGGTCAGCGAGGCGGTCGAGGCCGTGAAGGGCCAGCGAGGGCCGCGCATGAGCGCCTTCGCGAACGCCGTCCTCCGCAAGGTGGCGACCCGCGCCGAGACGCTCGACCCGGCGGAGCGCGACGAGGCCATCGTCGTGTCGACGCCCGCGTGGCTGCGCGAAGGGCTGGACCGGGCCCTGACTCCGGAAGGGGCGCTCGCGTTCCTGAAGGCCGGGATCGAGCCGCCCGCGGTCGCGCTCCGCGTGGAGGTCGCGGCCGAGCGGGACGCGTGGATCGAGAGGCTCCGCGTCGCGGCGCCGGAGGCGAGCTTCGAAGCCGGGCGCGTCTCGCCGCGGGCCATCCTCGCGCGCGGCGCCGGCAAGCCGCAGCGCCTGCCGGGGTGGGGCACCGGCGACTGGACGGTGCAGGAGGAAGGCTCTCAGCTCGCGGCGCTGGCGGTCGGCGCGCGTGGCGGCGAGACCGCGCTCGACGCCTGCGCCGGTCGCGGCAACAAGACCGGCGTCCTCGCGCGCGCGGTGCGAGCGGGCGGATTCGACGGCGCCGTGGACGCGTGCGACTCGGGACCTTCGAAGCTCGAGCGACTGCGCGAGGAGCTCGAGCGCCTTCACCTCACCGTGCGCGGCACATTCGCGGTCGACTGGACGGTGGGGTCCGGCGACGTGACTGGGGAGTACGACCGCGTCCTCGTCGACGCGCCGTGCACCGGCGTGGGTACGCTGAGGCGCCGGCCCGAGATCGGCCTCCGGCGCGACGCGACCGACCTCGCCGCCAAGACGCGCGAGCAGATCGCCATCACGTCCCGCGCCGCCGGGCACGTGCGCCCCGGCGGAGCGCTGGTCTACGTCGTGTGCAGCGTGCTCCGCGAGGAGGCCGAGGACGTCGTCTCCGCGGTCCTCGCCGCGCGCCCGGAGCTCGTCGCCGCGCCGTTCGACGCACCGGAGGCGCGCGCGGTCTGCGGCGACGCGATGGCCTTTCGCCTGCTGCCGAACGTCCACGGGACCGACGGCTACTTCGTGGCGATGCTGACGCGGCGATTGCGGTCGCGCGAGGCGACGCTATAGGCTTCGCGGACCTTTTTTTCTCCCGGGAGAACCGCGTTCCCATGCTCATCGACGTGACCCTTCCCCAGCTCGGCGAGAGCGTGAACGAGGGGACGATTTCGAAGTGGCTCGTGCGTGAGGGGGATGTCGTCAAGAAGGACCAGGCGCTCGTGTCGATCGCGACCGACAAGGCCGACAGCGAGCTGCCGGCCCCCGCCGCCGGGCGCGTGACGAAGCTCCTCGCCGCCGAGGGGCAGATCGTGCCGGTGAAGACCGTCATCGCGCAGATCGAAGAGGGCGCGTCGGCGTCCCTCTCCGCGGCGCCGGGGCCTCCGGTGTCCCTCCCCCCCGCCGCGGTGGCGCAGGCCGTCGTGGCGGCCCCGGCCGCCAACCCGCGCAGCGCGCTCGGGGCGCTCGCGACGCCGGTCGTCCGCAAGGTCGCGCTCGAGCACGACGTCGACCTCGCCGCGGTCCAGGGAACCGGCGAGCGCGGGCGGGTCACGCGCGACGACGTGCTGCGCGCCGCCAGCAGCGGCACCGACGTGCGC
>JBEKGQ010000497.1:0-5663 GCA_050012715.1 Polyangiaceae bacterium | reverse complement strand
CGCCTTCTGGCTCGATCGGAAGACGGCGGGGCTGGCCCTCCGCGGCGCGGACAGCAAGCTGTCTGCCGTCCTGCTCCGCTACGCCGATACCCTGCTCGCCGCCGTCCCGGGAGGCGCGGGGTTCGTGGCGCTGGCCCACGACGCCGTCACGCGCGCGCTCTCGGGCGGTACCGTCTCGGTCGCGAAGGCGGCGGCGCGCCTGGGCATGAGCACGCGGACGTTCCAGAGACGCCTGAGGAGCGCGCGAACCTCGCACCGCGATCTGCTCGACCAGACCCGGTACGACCTCGCCAGCGCCTATCTGAGCGATCCCTCGGTGTCGATCACGCAGCTGTCGTTCATGCTCGAATTCGCCGACGTCAGCGCCTTCACGCGCGCGTTCAAGCGCTGGAGCGGCTTGACGCCGTCGGCGTTCCGGAAGCGGTACGGCAGCCGAGCCAAGGGAGCCGCGGCCGCGATGGCGGCGCGGCGGGCGCAGGAACGCCGAAAGGCCCGGCACGAGGACGAGTGAGGGCGAGTCGCCCGGGTCACCCCGCGTCGCCCGGCTCCCAGGCCGAACGCGGCGCCCCGCACGGTCCCCCCTCGCACTCCACCTGGACGGTCACGTATTCGAGCCCCAGCTTGCTCCGGATCCGCTCGGACAGCTTCTGTCCGAAGGCCGGGTCGGTCTCCTTGGTTCGCACGTGGACGGTCAGCGCCTCGTGCCCGGCGCCGAGCGTCCAGACGTGGAGATCGTGGAGCGAGACGACGCCGGGGAGCTCCAGGATGAACGCGCGGACGGTGGGCACGGCGAGGGTCGCCGGCGCCGACTCGAGCAGCACGAGGACCGCGTCGCGGAGCAGCCGCACCGAGCCGACGAGGAGAATGGCCGCCACGGCGAAGCTCGCGATGGGATCCGCCGCCGCCGGCCCACCGAAGCGGATGACGAGCGCGGCTCCGATGGCGGCGATGGCACCGAGCGCGTCGCCCATGAGGTGCAACCACGCGCCGCGCAGGTTCAGCGCGTGGCCGTGCGCCTTCGAGGCACGGGGCGACGCGGGACCATGGTCGTGGCCAGCGTGCTCGTGCGCGGAGTGATCGTGGGCGGCGTGGTCGTGATCGTCGTGCCCGTGGTCGTCCGGGTTGTCCGCGTCGTGCACGTGCGGGTGCCCATGGCCGATGGCGTCGTGGAGCAACCACGCGCTGAGCCCGTTGACCACGAGCGCCATCAGCGCGACCACCAGCATGATGCTCGCGCGCGGGGACGCTTGACCCTCCAGCGCCTCGACCCCCTCGAAGACGATCCCCGCCGTGGTCGCCAGCACCAGCAGCGCGCTGAAGATCGCTGCCACCGGCTCGGCTCGCCGCAGCCCGAACGTGAACCTCGGCGTCGGCCTCCGCACCGCCAGGCGCATGGCGAGGAGGCTCACCCCGAGCGCGAGGACGTCCATGAGGAGGTGCGCGGCGTCGGCCTGGAGCACCACGCTCTGCGCCCAGAGCGCGCCGAGGAGCTCGAGCACGAAGAACGCACCGACCAGCCCCACCACCATCTTGAGCCGGCGAGCCTGCTTGGCCTCGGCCGGCGTGAACGCCCCGGGAGCGACCGTTGCCGGCGCCGAGGCGGCCGGCGGCCCGTGCGGACGAGCGTGCTCGTGATCGTGGTGATCGTGTGGATCGGCGGCGGCCACCTGGGTGGCTTACAGGAGGACGTAGTCGTCCGCCATCGCGGCCGGCGCGGAGTCGAGCGCCAGCGTCGTCTCGTCGTCCCTCCGGACCGCCGACATGTAGAGGCCGTGGAGGATGGCCGGGTGGTCCTGGATGAGCGAGAGGAACTCGTCGCGCGGCAGAAACAGCGTCACCGTCGGGTGAAGGGCGATGACGTCCGCGTTCGCGCGCCGGCGCAGCACGAGCGCGACCTCCCCCACCGTCTCCCCCGGCGACAGCGTCGCGAGCACCGTCGGCTCTCCCCCCTCGTGCGCCACGATCGACACGCCGCCCGACGCCACGAGGTGGAGCCCCTGGGCCTCCTCGCCCTCCGTGACGAGCTTGTCGCCCTTCTCGAAGATGCGCGTCTGGAAGCGCTCGACCAGCGTCAGCCGCTCCGCCGCCGGCACCGACACGAGCACCGGGGAGGTCCGCGCGAGGTTTGCCACCATGCGACGACGGCAGTGCGCGGCCAGCTCGATGCCCACCTCCGGTCGCTTCGAGGCCACCGCCTCCAGCGCGTCGCGCGTCGCCACCAGCAGGATCGTCGGTCGGGTCGCGACGACGCTCGCGGCCCGCGGGGCGCGCGAGAGGAGCGCCATCTCCCCGAAGAGCGCGCCGCTCACGAGCCGCGCCAGCGTCACGGGGGGCTGTCCGTCCTCGTCGCCGCGCCGCGACACCTCGAGCTCCCCGCGCGCCGCGATGAACGCCTCCGCTCCCTGCTGCCCCTCTTCGATGACCACGCGACCGGCCGGGACGGTGATCATCTCGAAGGCCCCCACGAGGTCCCGCAGCGCCTCCTTGCCGAGCGCGCTGAAGAGCGGCAGCGGGGCGCCGACCAGGCGCGCCTCGTCGGCCGTCTCCTCGTAGGCGCTCGTGGCGGCGTGGATGATCTGCGTCGCCTTGGACGTGAGCGCGGGGCCGGTGAGAAAGGAGCTGAGCGGCTGGAAGTCCTCGAGCTGGGGGAGGGGCGGCGGCGGCGTCTCGCCCTCCTGGAGCCGCGGGGAGCCCTCGCAGAACGCGGCGGCGACCTGTTCCAGGTAGTCGCCCACGTCCTCCCCCAGCGCGCGCAGGTCGCCGATGGCGGCGATGGCCAGCGGCAGGTTCAGCGCGTCGATGGCGCGCTTCACCGCGAGCCCGAAGCCCTCGACCGCGGCCTCGGTGCGGCCCATCTGCTGGAGCAGGCGGCTCGTGATGACCAGCGCGCTCGGCATCGAGGGGTCGCCCTCGACCACCGCCGCGCTCCAGCGGAGCGCCGCCTCCGTCTCCTGCGCGAGCAGCAGCGTCAGCGCGCGGTCGATCGGGGAGTTGCTCGTCTGGGCGCCGGGCAAGTCCGGCGGGGAGGCTCGCATGGCGTCGCCGCCAGCGTATCACTCCTCGTCCTGGTCCTTTCGACCGCTCTCTGCCCTTTCCATGAACTCGCTCATGGCGTCCGCGGTGGCGGCGACCAGCGGCATGACCCGCGGGTAGTCCATGCGGGTCGGCCCGATGACCGCGACCGTCCCCGACGCCTGTCCGTGGGAGACGTACGACGCCCCGACGACCGCGATCTGGCCGCCGCCGATGTCACCGACCTCCTCGCCCACGACGACGTGCTCACCCTTGGTCCCCATCGCGAGGTCGATGAGCTTGACGACCTGCTCGCGCGCGTCGATGGCGGTCATGAGCCGCCGGACGTCGCCCGCGCCGTGGAACTCGGGCTTGTCGAGGAGCCGGTCCTGCCCCTCGATGATCAGATCGGTCTCGGTCCCCGCCGCTTCCTTCATCGCCGCGCCGCCGAGCGAGAAGGCGGTGCGCCGGAGATCGTCCTGCTGCACGCGCTCGGTCTGCAGGCGGCGCTCGAAGAGCTCGCGGAGATCGCCGAGCGAGCGCCCCTCGACGACGTCGTCGAGCAGGTTGTGGACGCGCTGGAGCTCCGCCTCGGTGATGGTGGCCGACAGGAAGCGGTTCTGCACCGTGCCGTTCTTCATCACGAGCACCGCCAGCACTTCGTCGCTCGACGTACGGATGAAGCGGAGCTGGCGGAGCACCAGCGTCTCGGCCCTCGGCGCGACGACGACCGCGACCGTGCCGGTCAGCTCCGACAGGAGCTTGCCCGTCTCGCGCATCACGTTCTGCCCCGGCTCGATGGACGCGAAGCGATCGCGGATGCTCACCTCCTCTTCGTTCGTCAGCTCGCGCACCTGCATGAGGCCGTCGATGAAGAGGCGGAAGGCCCGGTCGGTCGGCACCCGGCCCGCGCTCGTGTGGGGCTGGCGCAGGTAGCCGAGCTCCTCGAGATCGGCGAGGACGTTGCGGATGCTCGCCGGCGAGAGGTCGAGACCGGCCTTCTTCGAGAGCGTGCGCGAGCCCACCGGTTCGCCGGTGCCGACGTACTCGGTGACGCAGTGGTAGAGCACCTGCCGCGCGCGGGCGCTGAGCTCGGGCATGACTTCCGCCAGGAAGCCTAACACCTGCCGCGGCCCCGGACATTTGGCGCCAGGGGGCAGGCGGAGCTAGGGTCACGACCTCATGCGCGGCGCGGCAGTACGGGCTCACGCGGCCCTCCTCGGGCTCGGGCTGGCCTTCGTGGCGGCCCCGTCGAGCGCCGCGTTCGGCATCGCGAGCGTCGTACCCGACTACGTCCCGGCTCCGCCGACCGTGGCCCCTGCGCTTCGGTACGGGCACCTCGATCGCGTCACCTGCGAGAACGAGCTCGAGCGACGCGGCGTCCCCTTCTCACGGGTCGCCGAGGCACGCGGCGTCCTCGCGCCGGTGCGCCTGCGAGGGGCCCTCCACGGGGTCACCTTCCGGACCGGGCTACCCGAGGACAAGCGCGCCACGAGCCCCTGGGAGATCGTCGACTGCCGGCTCGCCCTCGCGCTCGACGACTTCGCGACGCAGCTCGCGGCGCACGACATCACCCAGGTCATCCACTTCTCGATCTACCGGCCGCCCGTGAAGACGTGGCCCGAGGGCAAGCTCGCGTCCCGTCATCCGGGCGCCCTGGCGATCGACGCCGGGACCTTCGTGAAGCGCGACGGCACGAAGCTCGAGGTGGAGCGCGACTTCCACGGCCACATCGGGGCCGCCACGTGCAACGGCTCGGGCCCCCACCCCGCGACGGCGGAGGCCCTCGAGCTGAGGCGCATCGTGTGCGACGCCGCGAGCGCGCACCTCTTCAACGTGGCGCTGACGCCCGACTACAACTGGCCGCACCGCAACCACTTCCACCTCGAGGTGACGGCGGGGGTGAGCTGGTTCGTCGTTCACTGAGGCGTCGCCTTTCGGAGCCGCTCGAGCACCGCGGCCATGTCGGCCGGGACGGCGCTCTCCCAGCGCACCTCGTGCTCGGTCGACGGGTGCACGAAGCCGAGCTCCGCGGCGTGGAGCATGAGGCGCGGCGCCTCGAGGAGCACCCCGGCGAAGCGGCGGACGTAGACCTTCTCGCCGACGATCGGGTGCCCGGACTCGCTCAGGTGGATGCGGATCTGGTGCGTGCGCCCCGTCTCGAGCCGGCAGGCGACGAGGCTCGCGGGGGTGCGGCCGCCGAGCGCCTCCAGCTTCTCGACGTGGGTGATGGCCTCGCGCGCGCTCGCGGCCGGCGTCCCGCGCGCGCTCCCGCGCAGGCCGTCGCCGCGGTTCTCCATGAGAAAGGTGCGGATGGTGCGCGAGCGGACGTCGCCGTGGGCGAGGGCCAGGTAGCGCCGGTGCACGGTGTGCTGGCGGAACTGCGCGGTGAGGCTCTGCTTGGCGAGCCACGTCCGGGTGAAGACGACGAGCCCGCTCGTCTCCTTGTCGAGGCGGTGCACGACCCCCACCGTGGGGCGCCCGCCGCGCGCGTTGCCCTTTCGCTCGAGCCAGCCGCGCACCCGCGCCTCGAGCGTGTCGACGTCACCCTCGTCGTAGGGGACGGTGCTCACCCCGGGCGGCTTGAGGACCACGACGACCTGCGCGTCGACGTGAACGACGTCGCCGTCGGCGAGCTCCCCGCGCCTCGG
>JBEKGQ010000496.1:0-5669 GCA_050012715.1 Polyangiaceae bacterium | reverse complement strand
GACGACGAGGAGCGCGAGGCGCTCGCCCGCCAGGCGCTCGATGTGCGGCTCGCCCACTATCGCTACAAGGGCGAGTCCCCGGATGCCCGGCGACGGCTCGGGTTTCTCATCGACGACCAGCCCGACCCGAGCCCGGCGGTCGACGCCGACCGTACCCACGTCGACGAGTACGGTTACACGAGCCTGCTCCTCGCGACCATCCAGGAACAGGCCAAGGAGCTCGAAGCGCTTCGACACCGTGTCGAGGCGCTCGAGCACCGACCGCCGGTCGCCGTGCCTGCCCCTGGCCCTCAGGTGGTGGGCTTGAGGTGACCGAAGATGTAGTCGAGATCCGCCTTGTGAGAGGAGATCGTCGCGTCGGCCGCGATGGTGACGCCCATGAGATCGACGTCCGTCGCGGGCGTGTCGAGGATCAGGATCAGCCACACGACCGGCGTGCCCTTCAGCGTCCCCGTGCCGTCGACCATCGCGCCCTTCATGCCGTTGATGTTCACCGGCTTGTTGTTTTTGACCGTCACCTTGTCGAGGACCTTGCCGAGCTGCCGGCCCGCGGCGCCGGCCGCGTCGCTCGCGCCCCCGGCCGGGATCGTGACGAAGTCGACGGCGACGTCGCCGCCCGTCGTGGCGAGCGCGACCTGGTTTCCCTTGATGGTCGACGTCCACCCAGCCGGTGCGTCCACCGACACCTTGGCGCTCGGCCAGGTCGTGACGCTGGCCAGAGCCGGAGCGGCGACGAGTGCCAAGGCGAGTGCGATGGCGGCAACGATACGAGTCATCTTCATGCGGGATCCCTCCAGCATAGAGGGTCGCAGACGGTTTCGTTCAAAGTCAACTGCCCGTCTCGACACGTAGGCGGGACACTCACAGGAGCCCTGCGATCAGCGCCGCGCCGACGAGCGCGAAGAGCACCGCGGCGACCTTCTTCGTCTTCTCCGGGTCGAGGAGCTTTCCGGCACGGTTTCCGATCACGGTGGCCAGGGCCGTGACCGACCAGAGCGCCGCCGTCGCCGCGGCAAAGACGACGTAAGGGGAGTCGTACCGGGCGGCGAAGGCGGCGGTCGCGAGCTGCGTGAGATCGCCCCACTCGGCGACGAACACGATGACGAACGCGAGCCAGGTCGAGCGCCAGAAGCCCTGGCGACCGGTCGCCTCCTTGCCGTCTTCGGTGCCCTCGTCGCGACGTCGCCACATGACGACCGCCGAGAGGAGAAACAGCACGCCGGCGGCGATGTGTACCGGACGCTGCGGGAGCAGGGAGACCAGCTGGCCCGCCGCCACGGCCACCAGGCTCTGGATGGAGAGGGCCGCGCACGACCCGAGGAGCACGGGGAGGGCCCGATGCCGCGTCGCCAGCACGAGCGCCGCCAGGGCGGTCTTGTCGGGCAGCTCCGCGACGAAGATGACCACGAAGACGGAGACGAACAGGTTCCAGCCGTGCACCGGCATCACCCAGCCTCGCTTGCGATTCGGCTAGGGGAGCGCGACGCGCACGCTTCGCGTGAAGCGGATCCCCATGCCGCGCCGGTCCCTCCAGGCCACTCGCCCGTGCACCTCGAGCGGACCGCTCGAGGTCTCCATCGCCAGGACGACCGGGCTGCCCACCGGGCGCGGCTCGACGGTGCAGACGAAGGCGCCGCCGGGCGAGATGTCCGCGGTGGTCGAGAGCCGGTGCACCGCGCTCCCGAAGGGATGCCAGTCGACCGCCAGCATGGCCTCGTCCCGCTCGTGGTCACGGCGCCAGGGCAAGCGAGAGAGAGGGCGGCGGAGCAGGTTCGCGAGGCGCATGCCCCGCATGGGAGCGCAGGGGATGGCGAAGGGACAAGTTCACGTCAGAACGGCATGCCGAAGTCGACGTAGAAGCCCGAGTCTTCGCGCGAAACGCCGAAGTCGAACATGATGATGGTCGATCGGTTCCATCCGATCCGGAGTCCGGCGCCGGCGGACGTCTTCCAGTCGTCGAACGAGAAGCTCACCTGGTCGAAGACGCGACCACTGTCGACGAACGGAGCGATCTGCAGGGAGAAGTACTGCTTGAAGAGAGGGAACTTCGCGAACGTCCACCGCACCTCGAGGTTCGCCGCGGTGGCGACGGGGCCGACGAATCGGTCTTGCCGGTACCCGCGCAGGGTCCGTTCTCCCCCGAGCCCGGTCTGATCGGTGAAGTCGTCCGTGCCGCCGGCCATGGCGAGGACGTCCATCGCGAAGAACGGCACGCTCGCGCTCTGGATGGAATAGAGGACACGTCCGGCGAGGACGACGTCCGCGAGCGCCGGAAACGGGCTCACGTAGGCGCGCGCGGCGGTCGTCCATCGCAGGTAGTTGGCCGACGAGCCGAAGCCCTTCGCCGACCACTGGCCGGTCGAATCCACGAAGACCCCGGAGTTCGGATCGGGGTCGAAGTCGCGCGTGTCGAACGCGACGCCGGCGCGCAGCGTGTTGTTCCACCCGCCGCCGCATCCGGTCGCGAGCCCCACCGCGCAATCGGCGCCGAGCTTCGTGGTCGCGGTGGGGGAGTCGTACACGGTGACCCCCTCGTGTTGCACGTTGAGCCCGTAGAGCCCCCGGATTCGTCCGCCCCAGAACGCGCGCTCGAGGACGACCTGTCCTTGCGGCCGTTCGTAGCCGTAGTGGAAATACTTCGCGCCCGCGGCGTTCACGGCCGCGGCGTACGTCGAGTAGCTCGTCCCCGCGTAGCTCAGCTCCGCCAGGGAAGCCGCGCCGGTGCCGAAGTAGTTGGCGTTGATGTTGCGCTCGTAGGTGAGGACGGCGTGCAGGCGGTACGGCGAGTCGGCGACGTAGATCCCGTCGTAGCTGAGGATGTGCTGCTGGTAGCCGCCCGTCGTCACGTAGGCCTGGGCGTAGAAGCGGTGGCGGTACGGCGTGTAGGCGAAGAGCGGGTCGCTTCGCGAGCCCGTGATCGTGTAATGCGCCCCGACTCCGAGGCCGAGCCCCAGGTTCGTGTCGTAACCGACGAGCGGCAGCCCATCGGGGAACGCGCCTTCGACCTTGCTGTCCGCATCGGGCACATTCGCGCGGCCCCCTGCCCACGCGGGCGGCGGCGTGTCGACGACCGCGGTCGTCGCCATGCCGTCCTGGGCGCTAGCGTCGCTCGCGCGCGCGACCCAGGCGGCTCCGAGGAGCCCGACGAGCGCGCGGCGCAAGACCAGCCCGTCGTTCACGGACGTGCGGCGTCCTGCCCGGTCACGTCGACGAGCGAGCGCACCGGAATCCGACGTTGGTGTTTCTCGTGGACGGGTCGCTGCCCGCGCGGTCCGTCAGCCGCAAGAACAGGTAGTCCACCATCGTCCAGCTGCCGCCGCGCACGACGCGTCGCGGGTCGCTGCAGCCGGCGTGACCGTAGGGGCAGTAAGGGCTCGCCGTCCACTCCCAGACGTTGCCCGCCATGCCGTAGAGCCCGAACGGCCCTGGTCGGCCCGCCGCCACGCGAGACGTGAAGGGCCAGTGCGCCGCACCTCGCACCGCGCTTCGCCCGTTCTTGCTCCTCGTCAGGGCGTTGCAGTCACCTGCGCACGCGGCGTACTCCCATTCCTCCTCCGTCGGCAGGCGCTCGCCCGCCCAGCGGCAATACGCGTCGGCCATGCTCCAGTCGACGCAGTTGACGGGGTGATCCTGCCGATCGGCCCGGTCGCCGTTGCACGCGTCCTTGGACTCCGCTTGCTCCTCCGCGCTGACGTCGGGCCACTGCACGACGGAACCCGGCGCGGCGCACGCGCCCGCCCGAACGCACCCGGCGTATTCGGCGACGGTGACCTCGGTGAGGCCCATGTCGAAGGCGGCCACGTGAACCGAGTGGACCGGCGTCTCGTCGGCTTCGCCGAGCTCGGCGCCCATCGAGAAGGTGGCGTCCGGGAGGCGCGTCATCCGGCCGATCGGGCTCGGAAGGCCTGGCGTCGTGCTGGCCGCGCTCGCCGGCGTCGGCGGTTCGACCGCGTCCGGGCCGCTCGGGGCCGGCGGCGTCGCTGGTGACGCGGCCGGACTGGCGGTCGCACAGGCCACCAAGCAGAGGAGCGGCCCGGTCAGGTACCCGCGCAGCAGAGGATTCATGCGACCCAGGCAAGCAACAGATGGCCTTGGGGTCTACCCCACAAACTCCGTGGTCGGCCGGATGACTACCCGGGACCGCAACTGAGGGCTGAAGCGCTCACCCCGACGCGCGCGAGGGACCCCAACGCCCCGATATCGCGACGCTTCCGGCTGGCCCGCGCCTGGCAAAAGAGGTTCGAGCCCGGTGGGCACCCATGCAGCAAGAACGCCGAAACGCACACCGTGCCCGCATCCCGGGGGTGAAGCTCACCTTCGAGAGCGCGACCGACGAGCCGGAGGAAGGGGAGGCCCTCGACGTCAGCTCCGACGGTATGTTCATCCAGACCACGAGGCCGGCGGCGGTCGGAAAGCGGCTCGCGATCGAGGTTCGTCTGCCCTCGGGGGACCAATCGTGGTCTGCCCTCGGGCGGGTGATGTGGAGCCGCACGGGGCTCGACTCGACGAGGCCGTCGGGGATGGGGGTGCAACTCATCGACATCGACGAGGCGGCGCTGGATGCGATCCAGCGACTGCTCGAGTCCCTGCCTCCCGCGCGCGAGAGGACGGTGCGAGGTATCGGCGTCGCGGCGCCCCCGGTGGTCTCCGCGGTGACGCCGCGCCGGCGGCGCGGTCGCGCCGAGCCGGCGGCCCTGCTGCTCGCCGCCGCCGTTGCGATGGTGCTTTCGCTGACCCACGATCGGATCCCGTGGGGGCGACTGCGGGCCCTCGCGGCGACACCCGCCGTGAGCACGCCTCCGGTCCCCGCGTCGGTCGCGCCTTCTCCCGTGGCATCCACGGTTTCCATCCCGAGCGCCGCCGCGGTCGAGATCCCGAGCACCACCGTCCCCGCGAACGCCGCTCCGAGCGCGACGCCTGCCCCGGGCAAGGCCTCGCGCGCCTCGCCGTCGCGGTGGTGGACGGCGGCACCGCGGCGGTCGCGCAGCGCGCCGAACGACAACCCGTACTGACGCCGGATGCCGGAGCGGGCACGCCGTGGTACGCGAGCGCATGCGGTACGGCGTCACGATGTTCGTCACGGATCGATCGATGAGCGCCGCGGCGCTCGCGCGTGCGGTCGAAGAGCGGGGCCTCGACTCGCTCTACCTGCCGGAGCACACGCATATCCCGGTCGGCCGGAAGACGCCCTACCCGATGGGGGGAACCCTGCCCGAGGAGTACAAGCGCACGCTCGACCCGTTCGTCGCGCTGGCGACCGCCGCCGCGGTGACGTCGCGCATCCAGCTCGGTACGGGCGTGTGTCTGGTGGCCCAGCGCGATCCCATCGTCACGGCGAAGGAGGTCGCGAGCCTCGACCTCGTGTCGGGAGGGCGCTTCGTGTTCGGCATCGGCGTCGGCTGGAACGAGGACGAGGTGGAGGATCACGGCGTCGAGTTCCGCACGCGCCGGACGGTCCTGAGGGAGCGGATGCTCGCCATGCGCCGGCTCTGGGCCGACGACGAGGCGTCGTTCCAGGGGGACCACGTGCATCTGGCGCCGAGCTGGGCGTGGCCAAAGCCCGTGCAGCGTCCGCACCCGCCGATCTTCTACGGAGGTGCCGCGTCACCCCGGCTGTTCGAGCACCTCGCCGAGTACGCCGACGGATGGATGCCCCTCGGCGGGGCGGG
>JBEKGQ010000495.1:0-5669 GCA_050012715.1 Polyangiaceae bacterium | reverse complement strand
ACGACGTCCCCAGCGACGATCCGACGAACGTGCAGCTCCAGACGCACACGACGTCGTTCCAGCGCGTCTGGCTGCGCTGGAAGAAGCAGACGGCGGACGGCGCGGAGATCCAGGTGGTCCCTTCCTTCGGATTCGATCGAGACTCCCTCGTCGACCAGTTCGGCGAGGTGCCCACCGCGCTCGAGGTCGACTCGACGCTCGGGAGCGTGCGCGCGAGCTGGCGGAAACGCATGGCGGACTTCGTGACGGTCGGCGTCGGCGTGGACGCGCAGCTCACGAGCAGCCACTTCATTCGAACCGGCTCGAGCACATCGCCGCCGCGGCCCGGGGACGACTACGTCTTCGGTCAACCTCCGAGCGACCAGGTCGCCCACGACGACGGCCGGAGCATCTCGGCGACCGTGGCGCCGTACGGCGTCGCCGACTTCGCGCTGGCCGACGGCAAGGTGCACCTCGTCCCCGGGGTGCGCATCGAGCCGTACTTGCAGACCGCGAGCCGGACGGCGCCTCCGGTCGGCAACACGCCGCCGGTGGGGCTCTTCGATCAGTCGACCGTCGTCGAGCCCCGCCTCTCCGCCCGATGGAGCCCCGTGCGCGCGCTCACCTGGAAGGTCGGCTGGGGTCTCTACCATCAGCCCCCGGCGCCCGCGGACCTGTCGTCGGTCTTCGGCAATCCGACGCTGGGCATCGAGTCCGCGCAGCACCTGCTCTGGGGCGTCGAGGCCGGGACGCCGGACATCGTCTCGTTCGAGGCCACCGCGTTCGAGACGACCTCGAAGGACCTCGCCGTCCGCAGCCCGCTCGCGTCTCCGCTCGTGGCGCAGTCGCTGGTCGACACCGGCATCGGACGGACGCGCGGCATCCAGGTGCTCGTCCGCAAGCAGCTCGCGAGGAGGTTCTTCGGCTGGCTCAGCTACACGCTGTCGCGGAGCGAACGCGCGAACGCGCCCGGCGCACCCTACTACCTCTACGACTACGACCAGACCCACGTGCTCTCGGCGGTCGCGTCTTACGACCTCGGCGCGGGCTTCGTCCTCGGCAGTCGGTTCCGCTACGCGACCGGCTACCCGCGGACGCCGGTCACGGGTGCGTTCTTCGACGTGCAGACGGGCCTCTACGAGCCCTTCTTCGGCGCCCTCAACTCGACGCGCATCCCCGCGTTCGTCCAGTGGGACGTCCGCGTGGCCAAGACCTTCGCGATCGGCAAGGCCTCGCTCGAGGCGTACCTCGACGTGCAGAACGTCACCGATCGCGCGAACCCGGAGGAGATCGTGTACTCGCTCGACTACTCGCAACGTCGCTACATCACCGGCTTGCCGACGCTCCCCGTCGCCGGGGCGAGGCTCGCATGGTGACCCGGCGCGTCGCTCGCGGGCTCGTGGTCCTCGGCGTCCTCGCGGCGTGCACGCCGACGTTCAGCGACACGACGTCCATCGTCGGCGCATCGCGTCTCCTCGCCGTGCAGGCCGTCCCCGCCGAGGCGGCCCCCGGTGGGGCCTTCACGATGACCGCGCTCTACGTCGGCCCCGACGGAGCCCAGGATCCCTCGGGCATCGACTGGGCGATCTGCCTCCTCCAGAAGCCCCTCGGCGATCCCGACCCGATCGCCACCGCTTGCTTCGTGGACGCCTCGAGCGGCCTCACTTCCCTCGGGGCCGGAGGCTCGGTGTCGGGCAGCGTCCCGGCGAACGCGTGCGAGCTCTTCGGCCCCGAGAGCCCTCCACCGGCGCCGGGGCAGCCCGCGGCGCGACCGACCGACCCCGACGCCACCGGCGGATTCTACTTGCCAGTCAGCATCGACAGCGACGGTGGCCAGTGGTCCGCCGCGCTCGAGCGGATCTCCTGCCAGCCGAGCGGCGTGACGCAGGCGGTGCTCACGGCGTTTTCGAACGGGTACGTGCCCAACCAGAATCCGACGATCGCGTCGCTCGCCAGCGTCGACGCGGATGGTGGCGTCGTCTCCATCGCCCCCGACGCACCCGGGGCAGGCCCCGCGCTCACGGTCTCCGCGGGACAGACCCTGAGCCTCGAGGTGACGTGGCCGGAGTGTCCGTCGACGCCGGCCGCATGCGGCGGGGCGGAGACCTACCTCCTCATCGACTCCACCACGAAGCAGGTCGACTCCGCCCGCGAGTCGATCGTGGCCTCGTGGTACGCGACGGCGGGGACATTCGCCCTCGATCGGGTGGGACGCGACGGGACCGACATGACGACGAGCGCCGACAACGGCTGGACGGCGCCGCCGACCCCCGGCCCCGTGCACCTCTGGGTCGTGCTGCGAGACGCTCGCGGAGGCGTGGGCTGGGGAAGCTACACCGTCACAGTGAATCCATAGAGGCGAAGGAGAAGTGAGATGGCGATCACCCAGATGACGATCCCGCGCTGCAAATGCGAGCGCTGCGGGCACGACTGGATCGCACGAAGACCGCGTCACGTGCGGGCGGAGCAGGTCCTCGAGGAGCTTCCCAAGCCGCGCATGTGCCCCAAGTGCAAGACCGCGTGGTGGGACACCCCTCGGGCGAGCCCTCCCTGAGCCTGCCCTGAGATCGCCACCGGATCGTCGCCACATCCGCTAGATCCCACCGCGCATCCGTGGGAGCGGATGAACCGACCGATGGCCGCGCCCACGAGCGTGCTTCCCGGTTGCTCCAGGCGGACCGCGCACCTAGCGTGCGTCGCACATGACGACGACACCCCCCCGCAGTTTGTCCGAACGCCCCGCGAGGCAGCTGTCGAACACGACGAAGACGCCGCCGCAGTGGCGTGGCGCGACTCCGCGCTGGCTCGTGCAGATGCTCCCCTGGACGCCCGTCGAGGCCGGCGTCTACCGCGTCAACCAGGCGCTCGACGAGAAGTTCGCGCTGGCGTGCAGCCCGGAGCAGGGCGAGGACCTGCCCGTCGGCTTCAGCGACTACGAGCCGAACCCGCGCGAGTACGTCCTCTCGCTCTGTACGACGACGATCCAGGTCGACACGCGCATCTCGGACCTCTTCCGCAGCCCCTACGACCAGGTGAAGGAGCAGCTCACCCTCGCGGTCGAGAAGCTCAAGGAGCGGCAGGAGAACGAGGTCCTCCACAACAAGTCGTACGGCCTCGTCAACAACGTCGACCCCGACATGCGCATCGGCACGCGCAAGGGCCCACCCACGCCGGACGACCTCGACGAGCTCATCGCCACCGTGTGGAAGGAGCCGTCGTTCTTCCTCGCGCACCCGAAGGCCATCGCCGCGTTCGGCCGTGAGTGCACGCGTCGCGGCGTTCCGCCGCCCACGCTGTCGATGTTCGGCTCGCCGTTTCTCACGTGGCGCGGCCTCCCGCTCGTCCCGAGCGACAAGATGCGGATCAAGGACAACCGGACGGAGATCCTCCTCATGCGCGTCGGCGAGCAGAAGCGCGGCGTCGTGGGGCTCTTCCAGCCCGGCCTGCCGGGCGAGGTCAGCCCGAGCCTTTCGGTGCGCCTGATGGGCATCAACCAGAAGGGCGCCGCGGAGTACCTGCTGTCGCTCTACTGCTCGGTGGCCGCCTTGACGCACGACGCGCTCGGCGCGCTCGAGGGCGTCCAGATCGACCACTACCATGAGTATCCCTGATTCCACGGCGGGGGCAGCGCACCTGCTGCCTTCCGCCGCGACGTCGACCCCGGGCGCGTCGCCCGCCGGCAGCGCGCGGTTGCCCGGTGGGCCGACGTTGCCGTCGGCGGATCCGGCTTCGCCGACGCTGGCGATCGGGCAGCTCGCGAACGAGCTCTTCGCCGCGCCGATTCCGCCGGCGGCGGGCGCGCAGATACCGGCGCACCCGGATGCGCCGGCTTCGCCCTCGTGGGCCTCGTCGTCGCCACCGGCCGCGGCGCCGAGCGTCTCCGCCCCGGCCACGGCGAGCCCCTTCGCCGCTCCTCCGGACTTCTCCGCCGTTGCCATGCCGGGGGAGCTCGCGTTTCCGGCCTTCGCCGTGCCCCTTCTCGGTGCGCCGGATGCGTCCGCCCCCGCTCGGGCCGTCCCGGCCGCGCCGGCCGCTCCCGCTTCCATCGCGTCCGCGCCGGCCCCCACGGCGGTCGCCCCCGCTCCGATCGCGCCGACGCTCGTCGCGCCCCCGCCGGTCGCGCCCCCGCCTGCCGCGACGGCGCCCGTCGCGCCGACCGCCTCGCGCGGGCTCACGCTGGACACGTTCGAGATCTCGCCGGTCGGCGACCCGGCGATCCGCTCGCTCGGGGGCGGCACCGCCTTCGATCCGAACGTCCTCAAGCGCGAGTTTCCGATCCTCGCCGAGCCGATACGTGGCCGGCCGCTCGTGTGGCTCGACAACGCCGCGACCACGCAGAAGCCACAGACCGTCATCGATCGCCTCTCGTACTTCTACGAGCACGAGAACTCGAACGTTCACCGCGCCGCGCACACGCTCGCGGCGCGCGCGACCGACGCCTACGAGTCGGCGCGTGAAGCGGTGCGGCGCTTCATCCACGCGCCGTCGAAGCGTGACATCGTCTTCGTGCGGGGAACGACCGAGGGCATCAACCTCGTCGCCCAGAGCTGGGGCCGCCGCAACGTCGGCCCGGGGGACGAGATCGTCATCACGTGGCTCGAGCACCACGCCAACATCGTCCCGTGGCAGCAGCTGTGCTCCGAGAAGGGCGCCCGCCTGCGCGTCGCCCCCGTGGACGACGACGGTCAGGTGATCCTCGAGGAGTACGAGAAGCTGCTCGGCCCCCGGACGCGGCTCGTGTCGTTCACCCAGGTCTCCAACGCGCTCGGGACGATCGTTCCCGCGGCGGAGATGATCGACATGGCGCACCGCCACGGGGCGGTCGTGCTGCTCGACGGCGCGCAGGCCGTCTCGCACATGCCGGTCGACGTCCAGGCGCTCGGCTGCGATTTCTTCGTCTTCTCGGGCCACAAGGTCTTCGCGCCCACCGGCATCGGCGCGGTCTACGGGCGGAGCGAGCTCCTGGACACGATGCCGCCGTGGCAGGGCGGCGGGAACATGATCCAGGACGTCACCTTCGAGCGGACGCTCTATCAGCCGGCTCCGGCACGGTTCGAGGCGGGGACCGGCAACATCGCCGACGCCGTGGGTCTCGGCGCCGCGCTCGACTGGCTCTCGCGCGTCGGCGTCGAACGGGTGGAGCGCTACGAGCACGGGCTCCTCGTCTACGCGACCGAGCAGCTGGCGACGGTGCCGGGCCTCACCATGATCGGGACGGCGCCGGAAAAGGCCGGCGTCCTGTCGTTCATCCTCGAAGGGCAGAAGACGGAGGAAGTGGGGGGCATGCTGGATCAGGAGGGCATTGCCGTCCGCTCCGGCCATCACTGCGCGCAGCCCATTCTTCGACGCTTCGGCGTCGAAGCGACGGTGCGGGCGTCGCTGGCTCCGTACAACACGTGCGAGGACATCGACGCGCTGGTTGCCGCGCTGCGCCGCCTCCAGGGGGGACGCCCGACCCGGCGCTGAAGTGCGCGGGTTTGCGCCCGTTCTGGTAACAAGGGGGGCGTGATTCACACGATCGCGCCGCGGGAGGCGCAGGAGATCATACAGGCCGGCGGGGTGGACGTGGTCGACGTGCGCGAGCCGCACGAGTGGGCCACCGGGCACATTCCGGGGGCGCGCCTCGTTCCGCTCGGTCAGCTTCGGGCCGACGCCGGCGGGGCGGGCCTGGGGCCCAAGGTTCTCTTCGT
>JBEKGQ010000494.1:0-10995 GCA_050012715.1 Polyangiaceae bacterium | reverse complement strand
GCGCCCGGATCGACGAGGCGGCCGCGTGCGCGATCCTCCAGTCGTGGCTCGACGCGCGGCGAGGGCGGAGAGGCGGATGAGCGGGGCGCGGTCCGACGGGAGCAAGAGCCCCAAGCGCCGACGCAAGCGACGGAAGCCGACGGAAGCGGCGGCGTCCAGCCGTCCGCCGCCCGCCGAGGCGCGGCCGCGCCGGCTCGGTCGCTGGGCGGCGGCGGCCGTGGCGATCGCGGCCTTCGCGGCGTCGACGTGGCTCTTCCTCCTCTATCCGGCGGAGCACGGCCCGGGCGACGGGCGCGCGGTGGACCTGGTCATCCCCCACGCAGCGAGCGCGGGAGACCTGGCGACGATCCTCGCCGACGCGCACGTCATCGGGGACCCCCACCTCTTCGCCCTCTGGGTCCGCGCCAGCGGCGGGGCGGGCGACGTCGTCGAGGGCACGCACCTCCTCACGGACGACGCCACGCCGCGCGAGCTGATGGCCCGCCTCGAGCGACGCTCGGGGGGCGGCAACGTGCGCGTCACGTTCCCCGAAGGCTGGACGCGCTTCGACATGGCGCGCCGACTCCAGGACAAGCACGTGGTCTCGCTGCGCGAGTTCATCGTCGCGACGACGGAGCCGGCGCTCCTCCGCGAGCTCGCGATTCCCGGCGACAGCGCCGAGGGCTTTCTCTTCCCGGCGACGTACGACCTCTCGCTCGACAGCGACGCGCGGGACGTCGTGCGGCGAATGAAGCACGAGTTCGATCGACGCTGGGACATCGCCTCGCATGCCCACTCGGCCACCCTGAACGACGTGATGACCTCGGCCTCGCTCGCCATCCGCGACGTCGTCACCCTGGCCTCGATGGTCGAGAAGGAGGCCGCCGTCGACGAGGAGCGGCCCCTCATCGCGAGCGTCTTCCTCAACCGGCTCCGCGACCCGGCCTTCCACCCGAAGCGCCTGGAGTGCGACCCGACGGCCAGCTACGGCTGCCTGGTCGCGCCCGAGAAGGCCGCCTCCTGCGCTAGCTTCACCGGCAAGGCCACCGCCGCCATCGAGCACGACCCCGACAACCCGTACTCGACGTACACCCACGAGGGCCTGCCGCCCGGCCCGATCGCCAACCCCGGCTCGAAGGCGCTCGACGCGGTGATGGCCCCGGCGATCACGCGCTACTTCTACTTCGTCGCCAAGGGCGACGGGCACAGCACGTTCTCGGAGACCTACGAGGCGCACTCCAGCGCGGTCCGCGACGCCGGACGCGCCAGGTAGCGCAAATAGCTCACGAGCGGGCCGCGCAGCCTTCGCGCGGTCCGCTCGTGTGTTGGGCGCTGGAAAGAGAAGAAAGAGGGGGTCGGTCGGGTCGGGGTTGAGGGAGGAAACGAGAGTCAGCGTCCGCGGCGAGATAGAGCAGGGGCCGTGCCGTCGTCCAAGTCCGCGAGATTGCTCGCACCGAACCCCAGCCGTGAATGGCTGTAGGCGGACCGGGGCGTGAAGGGCGGGTGTCGTGCGAACAGGCGACAACCTCGTCGGGGTCCGCCGTCGATGTGGCAAGCTTCCACGCGGATGGCGCCGTCGGAGCCGGTGAGCGAGGTCAAGGGCCTCTGGTTCACCGTCGGGCGCAAGTACATCCTCGAGACGTACGGGGAGGAGACCTTCGCCGAGTGCGTCGTCCGGCTCGGCGAGCGCCACGGGGCCGTCCTCGCCGAGCCGCTCTCCTCGGCCTGGTACCCGGAGGAGACCCTCCAGCAGACGCTGGGGGTCCTTCACCTGGTCGTCGCGCGCGAGGACACGGACCTCTACGTGCGGATCATCGAGGAGTGCTCTCTGCTCGCGGTGCACCACTTCTTCCGCGCCCTTCTGCGCCTCGTCCCGCCCGCGACGATGATCCGCAAGGTCCCCAAGATGTGGACCCTCATCCGCCGGGGGTCCGGGCGCGTCGGGGTCGATGCCGACGAGACGCACGCGGTCGTCCGCTACGCCGAGTTCCCGTACTTCGGCGACGTGAACTACCGCCTGCTCACGCTGGGCGCGATCCGCTCCCTCATGACGCTCTGCGGGGCGAGGCACGCGCGCATCGCGCTGGCCGCCCACACGCACGACTCCCTGACGGTCGACGTCGCGTACTGAGCGACCCGCGCGTCCCGCGCCGGGACCGGCACGTCGGTTGCTGAAGAGCCACGAAACTCCGGCATTCGCGCGATGGCGCGCGATCCGGGGCCGCGCACCGCCCGACAACGGCGTCGCGGGGGAGTGACTCGGCGTTCACGCGGGAGGTTTCATCATGCTTCTTCGTTCATCCTTGTTCGCCACGTGCGCGCTCGCCGTGGCGAGCGCCTCGACGCGCCCGAGGCGCGCGCATGCGGCGGATGTTTCCACCCGCCGCCCGGCCCCACCGAGGTGGACGGGACGGTCGTCACCGACCACCGGATGGTGCTGTCGCTGTCGATGACGCAGACCGTCCTGTGGGACCAGATCAAGTACGCCGGCACGCCCGCGGACTTCGCGTGGGTGCTCCCGGTGAAACCGGGTGCCGTCATCGAGCTCTCACAGGACGCGTGGATCGCATCGCTCGACGCGGCGACCCAGACGGTCATCCAGGGACCCTCGTCGAGCTGCGCTCCGCCCCCGGTGGACTACGAGGACGACGGCAACGGCGGGGGGTGCGGCTTCGGGGCGTCGTCCAACAGCGCCGAGGGGTTCGCCGCCGGCGGCAGCGGCAGCGGCGGCGGTGAGGCCGACGCCGGCGAGGTGCAGGTCGTGTCGCAGCAGGTCGTCGGTCCCTACGACGCGGTCACCGTGCGTTCGTCGCAAGGCGAGGCGCTCGGCGCGTGGCTGGTCGCCAACGGCTACGCGGTGCCGACGGGGATGCAGCCGACGATCGACGCGTTCACGAGCGCGGGGTTCGACTTCATCGCGCTCAAGCTCGCCCCGGGCGAAGGGGTGCAGGCGATGGAGCCGGTGCGCGTCATCACGATGGGCGCCGACCCGACCCTGCCGCTCCGCATGATCGCCGCGGGCGCGGGCGCCAACGTCGGCATCGAGCTCTTCGTCCTGAGCGAGGGCCGCTATCATCCGCAGAACTTCCCCGACGCGATCATCGACTTCACGCAGCTGGCGTGGGACCCGTCGACGGGCAGCTCGAACTACGAGCAGCTCGCCACCGCGGCGATGGCGGCGAACGGCGGGCTCGCGTGGCTCACCGAGGGCGCCCAGCCCGTCACCCTGTACACGACCGGTGGGTACAATCCGTCGCTGGCCACGGCCTATCAGACGGCATGCAGCCCGCTCACCCTGCCCCCGCCGCCGTCGTGCGGTGGAAGCGCGGAGGCGGGCCCCGGTCCCGGCGATGGAGGAGGGGACGCGGGCGAGGCAGGGAGCGCCGCCGAGGCAGGCACCGTTGGAGACGCCGGCGTCGTGGCGGAGGCCGGAGACGACGACGCCGCAGGCATGGGGATGGGCATGGGCAGCTGCCAGCCCACCACCGTCGGGTGCGACGACCTCGAGCTCGCCACGACCGGCATCGACCCGACGAGCCTCTGGGTCACCCGTCTCCGGGCCAACCTGCCCTACACCGCGTTGGGCAGCGATCTCGTCCTCGAGGCCGCTGCCTCACAGACCTCGGTGCCCAACGTGCACTCGACGAGCATCTACACCATCCCCAACTACAACCCGTGCCCGAGCACCAGCGGCGCCAGCTCGAGCAACGGCAATGGCGGGAGCGGCGGCTGCGCCTGCCGGGCCGACGACTCGCGGCGCGGCCGATACGCCGACGCCATCCTCGGGACGCTCGTCGTCGCGATGCTCGCCGGCATGGCGCGCCGCCGTCCACGCCGCCGCCTCCTGACGGGCCGCGTGACGAAGTAGCATCGGGGGCGATGCCCCCGTGGTCCCCTCCGGCGCTCGCCGCCGCGCTCTTCATCGCCGTGCACTACCTCCTCTTGCGCGCCGCCTCGGGGCGCGTGGCCGATCGGGTCGGTGCGCTCGTCCTGGAGACCGCGGCGGCGCTGGGCATCGCGGCCAGCTTCGTCCTCGGCGCACGTGGCGAGGCCGTGGCGAACACCCGAGCCGGCCTGGCGCTGGCGGCCGCGAGCGGCCTCGCCGTGTCGGTCGCGAGCATCCTCATCTTCACGGCGCTGCGAAAGGGTGGCCCGGTGGCCTCTACGGGCACGATCGTCCTCGGGGGAGGCGTCGCGCTCAGCGCGCTCGCGGCGCCGCTCCTCTTCGGCGAGTCGTTCACGCTCCGACGCGCCGCCGGGGTGGCCCTCGGCATCGCCGCCATGTGGGTTCTCGGTGGGGAGTCGTGATAAGCCCCGGGGCGATGCTGATCGCCGGTGACATCGGGGGGACGCACGCGCGCCTGACGCTGCTCACGCCGGAGGGCCGCGTCGCGCGACGGGAGGTCTTCGACAGCCGCAGCTTCGCCTCACTCGAGGCGGTGCTGCGTGCCTTCCTCGGCAAGCCCGCGCCTCGCGTCACCGCGGCGGCGTTCGGCGTGGCGGGGCCGGTGGTCAGCGGGCGATGCTCGGCGACGAACCTGCCGTGGGTCATCGACGCGCGCGCCCTCGAGCGCAAGCTCGGCATCCGCAAGGTGACGCTGCTGAACGACCTCGTGGCCCTGTCGCTCGGTGCGCTCGGGGTCGCGAAGGGCAAGCTGCACCCGCTCGGCGGCGCCGGCGTGCCGAAGAAGAAGGGCGGCAACATCGCCGTCATCGCCGCGGGCACCGGTCTCGGCGAGGCCATCCTGGTGTGGGACGAAGAGGACGAACGCTTCGTGCCGAGCCCGACCGAAGGGGGCCACTCGGACTTCGCGCCGACGGACGACACGCAGGCGGAGCTCCTGTCTTTCCTCCGCGGTCGGTTCGGTCACGTGAGCTGGGAGCGGATCCTCTCGGGGGCTGGCCTCGGCAACCTCTACGATTTCTTCCGCCTCACCCGGAGCGCCGGCGAGACGGAGGACAACGCCCATACCATCGAGGCGTCCCCCGATCGCAACGCCGCCATCGCCGAGCTCGGGCTCGCGGGTACGAGCCGCGCCGCCGCTCAGGCGGTCGAGCTCTTCGGGCGTATCTACGGCGCCGAGGCGGGCAACCTCGCGCTGAAGACGCTCGGCGTGGGCGGGGTCTACGTGTGCGGCAACATCGCGGCGAAGATGCTCCCGGCGCTCGACAAGGGCGCCTTCCGGGCCTCGTTCGAGGACAAGGGCCGCTTCCGCGGGCTGATGGAGAAGATCCCCGTGGCGGTCGTGCTCGACAGCGACGTCGGCCTCGCCGGGGCCAAGCGCGTCGCGCTCGGCGGGTGACCCTCAGTCGGCGAGGCCCCCCGCGGCTTTGTCGATCCGCCCCGACAGCGAGGATGAAGATCTGCCGGGCATGCTCGAGGGCGGGCGCGGTGAGGGTGAGGCGGGCCTCGCGCGCGCCGCTGGCGGCCACGGCGGCGACGAGGCGGTCGTGGATGTCGACGGTGGTCTCGCCGGGAAAGAGCGAGGCAGTGTGCCCGTCGTCGCCCACGCCGAGGACGACGACGTCGAACGCGGGGATGCCGTCGCCGTCGAGCTCTACGTCCTCGCGGATGGCCTTCTCGTAGTCGCGCGCCGCGGCGTCCCGGTCGGCCGCCTCGGCCGGCATGCGATGCACGTTGGCGGCGGCGATGCCCGCCGGATCGAGCAGGGTGGCCTTGGCCCAGCGGTAGTTGCTGCGGTCGTCGGTGGGCGGCACGGCGCGCTCGTCCACCCAGAAGACGTTCACCTTGCTCCAGTCGACGCCGGACTCCTTCGCGAGCAGCGCGTAGGCGTCGCGGGGCGTGTTGCCTCCCGACAGGGCGATGGCCGCGCGCCCGCTCTTGCCGACCGCGTTGCGAAGGATGCGCGCGATCCGCGTCGCGGCCTCGGTGGCGACCTGCGCCGGGTCGCGCGAGGCGACGAGCTGACCGGGGACGACTTTGGTGGTCATGCCCTCCGGACGTTATCGCCCTCTTCTCCGCACGCCAACTCCTCCCCTCCGAACCCGTCCGCCCAGGCCGCCGAGTCGGCCAGCGCCGCATCGACGGTGCGCCGGTGCAGCGTGCGCTCGAGCAACCTCGCCGTCCCGGTCGCCGGGAGGCGCACGTGCTGCTCGATCCGCTCGGGCGGGTGCTGCTCCGCGGCTCCCGTCCGCGTCACCTCCAGCCGCCAGGTCGCCGAGTCCGCGTCGTCCGTCTCGCGCGCGATCTCGCCGCGCACCGCGATCGCGTCGGCGCTCGCCTCGATGCGGACCGCCACGAGGGCCTGGCGCGGCGCCCGGGACGTCGCGCTCGCGGCGATCACGAGCTCGACCTTGCCCCCGTCCTCGCGAACGAAGGTCAGCGCGCCAGCGCGGCCGGGCGGGTCGCCTCTCTTCCAGCCCAGCCGCGTCGCCAGCCACCCGACGAAGAGGATGCCCTCGGCGCCGAGCATCGCGCCCGCGTCGCAGGCCTGCACGAGCGTGACCCGCGTCATGTGCGACGCCGCGGCCCGCAGGCGGGGCGCATCGAACATGCGGGCGCACATCTCCTGCCACGGCGCGAGCCGCGTCCACGCGCGGTCCGCCACGCCCGGTCGGTCCGCCGCCGCGCGAGCGCGCGCCCAGGAGACGGCGCGCGCGAGGCTGCCGAGCGAGCCCTCGGTCACGTCGAGGACGATGCGCGACGCGTCCCTCGCGAGCTGCTCGAACGTCGCGTCACCAGGGCGGATGTCCCCCAGCCAGACGAGCGTCGTCGGGACGTCCGTCGCGCACAGGGCAGCCACGCAGCTCGGCAGGTGCGCGCACACGGCTCCGCGGGCCACGAGCGCCACTCTCTCGGAGCAGGTGAGGGGACCCCCGTTGCCGGGGGCGCAGACGGCGGTGGTGGTCGCCTCGAGACCATCGACCCCATCGGGCGCCAGCCCCGCGACGATGGCTCGGGCGGGGGTGCCCAACAAGACCTCGTCGATTACCGGCAGCCACTGCGTCGCGAGCGCCGGCGTGGCCGCGACGACCACGAGGTTCATCGTGCACGCCCGCGCCTTCGGCGTCTCCCCGGGCTGCGTGGCCCACAGCGCCCGGAGCTCGGCGTCGACCCGGTTGAGGACGACCCCCGGGCGCTCCTCCACCGCGATGGCGGTCACGGTTTCCTCCAGCGCCGGCCGTCCCGGGCGAGAAGATCGTCCGCTTGCTCCGGTCCCCACGAGCCGCCGGGATACATCGGCGGCGGCGGGTTCCCGTCGGCGGCCCACGCGCCGAGCACGTGGTCCATGTACGCCCACTGCGCCTCGACCTCGTCGCGCCGCGTGAAGAGCGTCGCTTCGCCGCGCATCGCGTCGAGGAGCAGCCGCTCGTAGGCCTCCGGCGTATTGGATCCGAAGGCGGCGCCGTAGCGGAAGTCCATCGCCACGTCGCGGAGGATGGTCTGCTGGCCGGGCTCCTTGGAGATGAACCGAAGCGAGATCCCTTCGTCGGGCTGGATGCGCACGGCGAGCGTGTTCGCAGTGATGCCGCCGTCGAGGGTGTGGAAGAGCGTGTGCGGGATCTCGTTGAAGACCACGGCGATCTCGGTGACCCGCCGCGCCAGGCGCTTGCCGGCCCTGACGTAGAAGGGGACGCCGCTCCACCGCCAGTTGTCCACGAAGCACTTCATCGCCACGTAGGTCTCGATGCGCGACTCGGGCGAGACGTCCGGCTCCTCGCGGTAGGCGGGTGCGTCCTCGCCGCGCACGACGCCGCGCGCGTACTGCCCGCGTACGACACTGCGCGACACCTCGCTCCGCTCCATCGGCCGGAGGCTCCTCAGCACCTTCACCTTCTCGTCGCGCACGGCGTCGGCCGCCAGGGAGACCGGCGGCTCCATCGCGGTCAAACACAGCAGCTGCATCGCGTGGTTTTCGACGATGTCGCGGGTCACCCCCGTCTGCTCGTAGAAACGCCCGCGCCCTTCGACACCGATGTCCTCGGCGACCGTAATCTGCACATGGTCGACGTGCTCCCGCCCCCACACGGGCTCGAAGAGCGAGTTCGCGAACCGGAACACGAGGAGGTTCTGGACCGTTTCCTTGCCGAGGTAGTGGTCGATGCGAAAGACCTGCGACTCGTCGAAGGCGGCCGCGACGGCGTCGTTCAGAGCTCGAGCGCTCTCGAGGTCGTGACCGAAGGGCTTCTCGAAAACGACGCGGGTCCACGCGCCGCTCGCCTTCTCCTGCTGGGGGGGGATGACGAGGCGAGCCGCCCGCAGCCCAGCCACGATCGGGCCGAACTCGGCCGGTGGAACCGCGAGATAGAAGAGCCGCGACTTCCTCGTGCCGCGTTCGGTGTCGATACGGTCGAGGTGGGCGCGAAGCGCTTCGTAGGTGGCGGGCTCGTTGGCAGGCCCACGGACGTACGAGATCCCGCGCTCGAAGTCGGCCCACACCGCCGGGTCGATGGGCTTCCGGCGCGAGAAGGACGCTACCGCCTCCTTCATCTCCGCGCGGAACGACTCATCCGTCTTCTCCCGGCGAGCGACGCCGACCACGGCGAAGCCCCCCGGGAGCGCACGGGCCCACGCGAGGTTGTAGAGGGCCGGCATCAGCTTGCGGCGGGTGAGGTCCCCCGAAGCGCCGAAGATGACGATGGCGCAGGCGTCGCTCGTGCGGTCCTCGACGAGGCCGCGGCGCAGGGGGTTGGGGGCGATCGGCTCGGTCATGGCGCCGGAGCATATCAACTCCACCTCGCCGGCAAGAGCCGTGACAACGCGGCTGGAACGGACCTTGCGCGACCTGGCTCCATGTTTAGGTTGTGCTGGAGGAAAGAAGGAAGGTCATGCGAGTCAACGGTCATCCCCAAGGGCGACTGCTTGGGTACGTGGACGTCAAAGTCGCCTCTCGTGTCTACAAGTTGCCCATCGAGGCCGCCCCGGTCGAGGACGGCGTGAGTGCTACAGCGAAACCGGGTTTCTTCGCCAGCGGCACGGACACATTCGGAATTCTGGTGGACGTCAACGCCCCGGACGGAGAGCAGCAAGCGACCATCGAGCGCGCGGCGGCCGAGGCGGAGAGGTTCATCTCCCGGAAGTTCCTGAACTAAATCGTACGCGGGCAGCCCAGCCGTGGCGGGCAGCCGCCGGGCTCCACCGTTCCACGAGCACGATCGCAGGTCAGCCACGTACGAGCCTTGCAGAGACATCTTCCCGGCTTCGGGAACAAGGAGCCCACCCCACAATCAAACGAGCATCTCGAGCATCCAACCAAAGAGAATACCTGGAGAGGTAAGTGCGTCATGAGCGCAGAAATCATCGGGACGCAGTCCCCTACGACAAACACCAATAACCCTCCGGTGAACGGCAACCAGTCGCAACCGGAGAACAACGAAGTGCACGAGCTCAGCCCCGACCGTCCGCCGCAGGCCATCGAGGCGGCAGGCGAGTCGAAGCCGAAGCGCCCTCGCGGGTTCGCCGCGATGGACCGCACGCTCGTGAGCGCCATCGCCCGCAAGGGCGGCAAGGCCGCGCACTCGGCGGGCACCGCCCACGAGTTCACGAGCGACGAGGCGCGAGAGGCCGGCCGCAAGGGCGGACGCGCCACTCACGCCAAGCGCCGCAAGGCCGTCGACGAGAACAAGCAGAGCGAGTGAGCGGGGCGGGCAAGGCTGCCTCAGACGGTGGCATCACCGTCGAGCAGCCGCGCCAGCGCATCGAGCGCATCGGTGATGCGCTGGCGTTCTCCTCGCGGGACGCGCTCGAGAAGCGTCGAGTACGCTTGCGTCCACTCCGTGGAGACGGCGTCCGCCGTCCGCTTGCCCCTCGGGGTCAGGCGGACGTCGGTCTGTCGGCCGTCCTCGGCGCCGCGCTTGCGAACGATGAATCCCCCCCGCTCGAGCCCGGCGAGGTTGCGGCTCGCCGTGGAGGGATCGATGCCGAGGAGGAGGGCGAGCGTCGACGTCGACATCGCGCCCCGCTCGGCGACGAGCTGCAGCGCCTCGGCCTGCTGCGGGGTGACCTCGCCGGCGCGCGCGCGCTCTCGCCCGAGGCGCCCGAGCGCGCGGGCGACGACCTGCAAGGCACGAGCGGTCTTCAGGTCGGCCAGGGTCGCCATTCGGACCCCCACGAATCCTAAAGGTGCCGTCCGGCGTCAAGCGACGAGGCGCGCCCGCTCGAAGACCCCGCCGCGTAACGGCTTTCGCGTTGGGGATCTCGCCATGGTCGCGCTATTGCCTTACCCAGGCGTGCGCTCTAGCGTGTGAGCGCGCCCTCGACCCACGACCCGAGAGCCTTCCGACATGGCGAACACCGTCCTCGAGCCCCAGCAGGTGCCGCGCAGCAACCGCCCCGTGCACCGCCGCGTCCGTCCGGAGGACACATGCCGGATGTTCGAGAGCGACTTTCTCGAGCGTTTCTCGCGCATCCACCCGGCCACGGTGTTCGTCGCGTGGATCCCGGTCGCCGCGTTCTTCGTCGGCCGGAGCGCGCTGCGTCACGAGCTCGCCCCCCTCGGCATCGCCGGGGCGTTCGTCGGCGGCGTCTTCACGTGGACGCTCGCGGAGTACGTGCTCCATCGCTGGGTCTTTCACTGGACCAACGACACGGCGTGGGGAAAGCGCGTCCACTTTCTCCTCCACGGCGTCCATCACGAGTGCCCCAACGACCGTGATCGCCTGGTCATGCCGCTGCCGACGAGTGTGCCCCTGGCGCTCGTCTTCTACGCGCTCTTCTTCTTCGCCCTGGGGCCCGTCCTGGCCGACCCGTTCTTCGCGGGCTTCGTCATCGGGTACCTCTTCTACGACGGCACCCACTACTACGTGCACCACTTCACGCCGACGAGCCGGTGGGGGAAGTTCCTGCGCCGTCACCACCTGACGCACCACTTCGCCGACCACGACGGCGGCTTCGGCGTGTCTTCCCCCCTGTGGGACCACGTCTTCCGCACGCTGCCGTCGAAGAAGAAGTGACGCGCGAAACCCGCGTCACGCGAAACCCTCGTCACGCGGAACGCGCAGGCGAGGTAGGCTTCCGGCATGGTCGAACAAGCCGAGCCGACGCTCCGGAGGGAC
>JBEKGQ010000493.1:0-5679 GCA_050012715.1 Polyangiaceae bacterium | reverse complement strand
GGCTCCCTATGCCGTACTGCCGCCCGTGCTGGCGGGCGGTCCGACGCAGCCGTACCTCGCGACGCTCGCCGAGGCCCAGCAGGCCGAGGGCAACGCGCTGCCCGCGAGCTACCTGCCGTACCTGACGACGGGAGGCACGGGGCTCAAGAGCGGCGCGCTCGACACGCGCCTCGCGGGCGATCCGTCGAAGGTCGCGCCCGGGCCGTTCCAGCTGACGCCCGGCGTCGGGTACGACGATTACTCGGCGAGCCCGGTGCACCGCTTCTACCAGATGGTGCAAGAGCTCGACTGCAGCCTGGGGTCAGCCACCGGGTCGAACCCCTCGGGCTGCAAGGCGGACCTCTTCCCGTGGGTCGAGACGACGATCGGCGCCGGCGACAACGGCGCCACGCAGCCGGCGGGCTTCAATGCGGAGAGCACGAAGGAAGGCTCCGCGGCGATGGGCTTCTACAACGTGCAGCAGGGTGACGTGCCCTACTTCAAGTCGCTCGCGGACGCGTACGCGCTGAGCGACAACTTCCACCAGTCGATCCAGGGCGGCACGGGCGCGAACCACATCGCGCTCGGCACCGGCGACGCCGACTGGTACAGCGACGGGCAGGGGCACGCGACGGTGCCGCCCGCGCTCGAGATCGAGAACCCGACCCCGCAATCGGGCACGAACAACTGGTACGTGCAGGACGGCTACTCCGGCGGCACGTACAGCGACTGCTCCGACCCGACGCAGCCCGGCGTCGGCCCGGTCGTCGACTACGTGAGGGCCCTCGGCGTCGACCCGAGCTGCGAGCCCGGCCACTACTACCTCTTGAACAACTACGACCCGGGTTACTTCGGCGACGGGACGGTCAACAGCGCCGAGTTCGTCATCCCGCCCTCGTCGACCCGCACGATCGGCGACGAGCTGCTCGAGCGCGACGTCTCGTGGCGCTACTACGGCGAGAACTGGAACGCGTACGTCGCGGACCCGGATGGCTTCCAGCCGGGCAACGAGTACTGCAACATCTGCAACCCCTTCCAGTACGCGACGTCGATCATGACCGACGCGACGGTACGGACGACGCACCTGAAGGACACCGACGATCTCTACGCCGACATCGCGAGCGGCTGGCTCCCCGCCTTCTCGATCGTGAAGCCGAGCGGGCTGCTCGACGGCCACCCCGCGTCGTCCAAGCTCGACCTCTTCGAGGGCTTCACCAAGAACATCATCGACGCCATCCAGAGCCACCCCGAGCTCTTCGCGGACACGGCCATCTTCGTCACGTTCGACGAGGGCGGCGGCTACTACGACTCGGGTTACGTCCAGCCCCTCGACTTCTTCGGCGACGGCACGCGCATCCCGCTCATCACCGTCTCGCCGTGGGCGACCGGCGGGCACGTGTCGCACGCGTACGCGGACCACGTCTCGATCCTCAAGTTCGTGGAGCGCAACTGGGGGCTCTCGCCCATCACGTCGCGCAGCCGCGACAACCTGCCGAACCCGATCGCGACGCGCGACGACCCGTGGGTCCCGGTGAACGGGCCGGCGATCGACGATCTCGTCGACGAGTTCGACTTCGGCCACCGCGAGGCCGACCAGGACTGGCCGGCAGAGACGTCGTGGGTGACGCCGCTGGCGACGCGCTGAGGGAGTAGCGAGGCGAAGGCGATCGCCAGGAACCCTGGATGCAACCGGGGTCCTGGCGGTCGGTCGCCGTGGTGCGCGGCATCCGGCGAAACCCCGGCGTGTCAGTGAAGACCGGCGGCGAGGAACGCCTTCAGGAACCCGTGCGGCCCGGCATACCCGGTGCCCATCGAGTTGCAGGTCGGCGACGCCGAGCCCGCCGCGCAGTCGACGTCGCGGTCGTACGACCAGTAGTGGACCCCGGCGAGGCCCTGCGTGACGGCGAAGTGCGCGACGAGCGTAGCCTCGGCGAGCGTGAACTGCTCGCTGCTCGCGTCGTTCTGGCCGATCATCGGCGTGAGCTCGATGTTCGCGTAGGGCACGCCGTACTTGTCGTGGAGGTTGTACGCCGCCTGCAGCGCGGACTGGCCCATGTCGCACTCGCCGTTCGCGACGACGCAGACGCCGTCGCTCGGCGAGCCGTAGTCCATCGTCATCAGGTTGACGGTGAGATACCCGGGCCAGGACGAGCCGAAGGTGGTGGCGATGGCAGCCATGACGTCGTCGCCGTACACGTTGAGGCTGTCGGCGACGCTCGAACCGAGCGACTGTGCGGTGCTCGCCCCGTTGTTGTTCGCGAGGGTGGCGATGGTGAGGCTGAAGCGCAGGTTCGCGTAGCTGCCGTGCGCGGTCTGGATACGCGCGACCAGATCCTGGATGACGCTCTGCGACTGTCCGGCCTCGATGTCGAAGTCGACGCCGGTGAGCTGCGGCGAGGCCCAGCGCTCGATGAACGTCGTCATCCCGGCGTCCGTGCCGCAGGTGAAGCTCCCGGCGGCGCCGCCGGTGGAGATGACGTACGGGACCCCGGCCTGGCTGAGGAGGGACACGTTCGCGGTGGCCATCGCCGCGCCTTGCACGCCGGCCCACTGCTCGCTGCCGCACTCGCCGGTGGCGAAGGCCAGGGTGATGGCCTTTCCGCCGCTCGCGACGAGGTCGCTGGCGAGCCCGGTCGCGGTGCCTGGAACCATCGTCGTGATGACGTTGGTGTTCCAGTTCATGTTGATGCTGGTGTCCTTGTAGGGGCTGAAGAAGAGACCGGAGGGTGCGGTGCCGCCGCCGTCGTTGCCGCCGGTGGACGCCTCGGGGCTCGAGCCGCCTTCCTGGGGAGAGCCGGCTTCGGCCGGCGCGCCGGCCTCGGAGGGCGTCGAGGTCTGGCCTGCATCGCCACCGGAGGAGGAGCTGGGGTGCCCGGCGTCGTGGCCGCCGCTCGTCGTCGCGCCCCCGTCGCCGGAGGTTCCGCCGCCGCCGTTGTCCGGGTTTCCGCCCCCGCCGTTGCTCCCGCCGCAGCCGAGCACGACCAGCATGGCCGACACCGCCAGCGCCTTCCCACATCGCATCGGGCACCTCGTCCAAGTAGTCGCGCGAGGGGGCCCGGACGGCTCAGGGCTCCTTCACGAAGCCGTACGCGCGCTCCACCCGGGCGACGCGCAGCTCGTAGGCGCGGTACCACGTCTCGCGGCCGGCGCGCTGGGCCGCCAGGTGATCCGCGTTGCGGCGCCAGGCCAGGATGGCCTCTTCGCTCGCCCAGTAAGAGACGGTGATGCCGACGCCGGCCGAGTCGTGCACGCTCTCGATGCCGAGGTACCCGGGCTGTTGAGTGGCGAGGGCCTCCATGTCGTCCGCAGTCTGCGCGTAGCCGCCTGCGTCGACCGGCGTCCGAAGCGACGTGAAGATGACGGCCCAGTAGGGAGGCTCGGGAGTGCGCGCGAGGGGCATTCGAGAGAAGAGTAGACGAAGAGCGGGTCAGTCCTCCTCGGGCGTCTTCTCGAGCAGCGCCTTGGGGCTCGCCACACAGGGGTCGTCCGCGGTCCTCGTCCACATGAGCCAGAGGCGGGCCTGGCCATTGCTGCACAGGTGGACTCTCTCGTCTCCCAGGGCGATGAATCGCGGAAGCTCGACGGGCGTCGCCGGACCGAGCCGCTCGAGGCTCGGCGAGAACTCGATCGCGTGGCTCTCCGGGTAGCCAGTGATGACCTGGAGACGCCCGTCTCGCGTCTCGAGCTCGATGTTCCCTTCCGGCTCCCGGCTGATGAGCAGGTGCTTCCTGACGTTCAGGTCTGCGTCGAGCGACTGAAGCTCCAGACCCCGACCGTACTCGGAGGTGAGAACGAACACCCGATCCCCGAGGACGACCGTGTCGGGGCCGCTCGAGTGCCCATGCGGAATGCTGCGCGTGGCCCTTCGCCGCCCCGACGCGTCGAACGTCGCCAGCATGAGCTCGTTGCCGAGATGGAGGTAACCCGGATACTCCACCGCCGTCAGCTCGGCGTCGGCGACGACCACGCCCACGCCGGGGAGCTCCACGTGACTTGCCCAGTGCTCGACGTGTTCCACGCGAAGGTCCGCGGTGAGCTGCACGTAGGAGAGGCTCTCGTCGCTCGCCACGACGACCCGGAGCTCGTCGCCCACGCGCAGGATCCATGGATGGCCCTCGGCGACGGGCACCGGGAGCATGACTTTGCGGACGACGGACGCCCGCGCCAGGTCCCATTCGGACACCCAGACCGGATCGTCCAGGGCGGGCTCGCGCGTCACCACGTAGACGGTCCCCGCTTCGAACGTCGGCCCGGGCGGTTGGCCCGCGGCCCAGTCGATGGATCGATACGTGGGGTAGAGCGGATCGTACGGCTGGTCTGGCAGACGGACGAAGCTCGCGGTGGGCGCAGGCGGCGCGACGATCGGGGCGGAGGCCGACGTCGCCGTCGGGATGGCGAGCGCGGGCGGGATCACGACGGTCGGCGAGTCGGCGGCGGGACCGGCCGCCTTCGAGCAGCCGAGGATCACCGCGGTGAGCGACACCAGGAAGCGGCGCATGGCTCAGGAGTCTCCTTTGTAGTGATAGATGCCGACCAACGGGTGCGAGCCGTCGTAGGGGAGGTCGTGGACGCGTACATGCTCGGCAACGACCTCTCCGTCGTCCTCGACGCGGGTCGGCCAGAAGGCGCCCCACTGCTTGCCGTCGTAGAGCCACGTCTGTCGCTGCACTCCACCTTTCGAAGGGAGCGTGCCCGAACCGTACGACGAGTCGACGGACAGAACGGTCAGCGTCCGCCTGTCGAGCTTCGCGCCGTCGCCGGAGGTGCAGTACTTCGCGATCTCCTCCGGTGAGGCGGCGTGACAGTCGAACACGATGGCCCGGTGACCCACCGTCTCGCCCGGCGGAGGACCCAGCACGACGACATCGCCCGCGCGAGCGTCCTCCGGCGCTACCTTGGAAAAGCGCGCCGGGGAGAGGTTGGACAGGCTCTCCGTCATGATCCGCGGGTCGAGACCGGACTGCGCCCGCGTGGTGGCGCGCGCGCTGAGAAAGGCCTGCTGCGTGAAGCCGGCGCAGTCGAAGCCGATGCCGTAGTCGCCCATCATCTGGCGGACCCGGTTGGCGTCGCTTTGGTTCTCGGCCACGGGCGGGAGCTTCTTCGCGTCGATCAAGGCCTGGGTGAGCGCGTGTACCTGCTCCGGTGTCCCTCGACCGGCCTTGACGGCCTCGAGGCTGCCGGGGCTGATCCCCGCCTTTGCCCCGATGGCCCCGAGCTGGGAGGCATTGCTGTCCACGCGACGCTGTTGCGCGAAGTAGAGCTTGATCGCGTCGTCCGCATCTTTGGGGAGCGTGCGGGGCCCCTCCATGCGGAACGGAGTCGCGACGGCCACCTCGCGGGTCGTGCGCTCGCTCTCCGCCGGCAGATGGTACGTCGGCACCGCCCTCTGGAAGAACGCGTTCATCCGCCCCTGGACCGCGGTATCCCGATCGGGCGTCGCGTCGGCGGTCGCGTCGACCCCTGCCGCGAGCAGCATCTTCGGCGCCGGGGCCTGCGCCTGCGGGGCCTGCGCCTGCGCCGCGCGCACCAGCAGCGCCCCGCTCACCCCGGGGCCGTCGGGCGCCTCCGGCGGGACCGTCGCTATCTTGGTCGTCGATGCCGCGGCGGCACGCCGTCGCAGGTCATCGTCCGTGTCGTCGATCGGCGGGCTGCACCCCGCCGAGGTCCCACTGATGGCGTCTACCATGCCCCCCTATCGGG
>JBEKGQ010000492.1:0-5712 GCA_050012715.1 Polyangiaceae bacterium | reverse complement strand
GGCCCCCGAGTAGGCGTCGGAGGCGAGGCCCAGGTTCACGCTGACGACGATCGCGTTCACGTGGGCCCGCTCGAAGTTGTCCTCCTGCAGGGAGGGGATCCCATGGAAGTGGACGACGAGGTCGTAGGTCCCCGCGACGGGCTGGAAGAACGTGGGCACGTAGAGATCGGCGTGGCCGAACTTCACGCGCGACGCCTCGGCCTGCACCCCGGCGCGCACGACCGCCTGTTGCGCCGCCACCGACCGCCCCGCCGGGGACTCGCCGCGAGCGAGATCCGTCGTCCCGAGGACGCCGAGGAGGGCGAGCGCGGGCACGAGAAAGCGGGCACCAGCGTGGCGGGATGAGGGAGAAAGCATGGGTCCTCGGCTCCTCGGGGTTCCGCTCCTCTTCAAGGGCCGCGCCGTCGACCTCAAGTGCGCGATGACGCGAGGATTTGTCCTTCTGCGGCGGCCTCGGGTAATGAGATGGCGAGGCAGCAAATTGCGGCTTCATGGCATCAGGGGGACAAGGCGCCCACCTCGGCGACCCCGCCGGCGAATCCGGCGCGAAACAGGGGCGGGGCGGGACTCGATGCCGCGGGCACTTCCTTTGCTCTGGGGGTGAAAGATGGTGGGAGAGCGGTTCGACTCAGGCGGCGTTCTGGAGCGCGCGCGACCGATCCTCACGTTCGCCACGATCGTGCCCGGCGAGGCGCCGGGCGCCGCGACGAGCGTGCGCGATCCGGTCTCGCTCTCGTGGAGCTCGCCGGAGCTCCCGGCGCGCGTCGACCTCCCCGTGATCCCGCGGATCGTCCGCCGCACGTGGCTCGAGCAGATCCTCGAGCCCTTCGAGCGAGCGGCGAGCCTCGTCCGCCGCGGCGCGGGGCTCCTGCTCTTCGGCGCGCTCGGCCTTGCGACCCTGGGGACCATCGCGGGGCTCGGTCTGCGTTCGCTTCCGGAGGACACGCCGGCGCTCGCGTCTAACCCGGCGGATCGGGCCTTCGCGGCCGTCGCCACGGAGCGCCTGCTCGCGCGCGCGCCGCAGCCGATGCACGTCGAGCGCACGATTCTTCCGTCGGCGACGCCTTCACCTGGCGCTCCTCTCCTCCCGGCGAGTCCTCCATCCGCGACCCGCGTGACCCCTCCCGCGCTTGCTTCCGTGGCGGTGCGCACCCACCCCGTCCCCGCGCATGCCAACCTCACGGCTGCGCGGGGCCCGAAGAAACACCCCGCGCCCGTCGTGGCGCATCGCTGACGCGCGCAACGTCTCGTCGGGGTCGCGCACGCGCCCGCGAATGCCATACTCTGGGACTGCGTGAGTAACCCTCGCCGTCCCCTACCTCCGCCGCAGCCCACGCCCCCCAGGCCTCCGGTCCGTTCGCCCTCATCCATGCCGCCGGCCGCCCCCGATCCGGGCGGCCCGGCGTCGAGCACCCGCACGCCGCCGGCCGCGGCCGTGGGGCAGACGACGCGACCCTTCATCGACATCCCCGGGACGGCCCCCAAGCCGCCCTCGTTCTTCCCCTCCGCGGCTGACGGACCGCCGACGATGCTCAAACGCGACGAGCAGAGCGTGGCCACGGTGCGGCAGCTCATCGACACCGTCGCGATCCCGCGGCTGCAGCTGACGGTCGAGCGCGAGTCGGGGAAGGCGACGTCGCGAACGGTGCTCTACGACGGGGACCTCTGCCGCATCGGGACGCACTCGTCGAACGATCTGGTCCTGCAGGATCCCGCGGTGTCGCGCTTTCACTGCCGCCTCGTGCGCGAGGAGGGGGCATGGCGCGTCCGCGACTGGGGCTCGCTGAACGGCACGAAGCTCGAGACGGTACGCATCCGCGACGCCGATCTGCCGGTGGACGCGACGCTCGCGCTGGGGGACTCGATCGTGCGCGTGCACGCGGTGGCCCCGGCGGGGCAGGCGGTGGTGCCGATGATCCCCGCCTTCGGGCAGCTCGCGGGGACGAGCGTGCCCATGCGGAAGCTCTTCGCGCTGCTCGAGAAGGTGGCGCCGAGCGACATCAACGTGCTCATCGAGGGCGAGAGCGGGACGGGCAAGGAGCTGGTCGCGAACGAGATCGGGCAGCGCAGCCCGCGCGTCGACAAGCCGTTCGTCGTCGTCGACTGCGGGGCGATCAGCCCGAACCTCGTGGAGTCGGAGCTCTTCGGGCACCTCCGCGGCAGCTTCACCGGCGCGGACCGCGACCGCATCGGCGCCTTCGAGGCGGCGGACGGCGGGACGGTGTTCCTCGACGAGGTGGGGGAGCTGCCGGTAGAGCTGCAGCCGAAGCTCCTGCGCGCGATCGAGGCGCGCGAGATCCGGCGGGTGGGGGAGACCAAGCCGCGCAAGGTGAACGTGCGCGTCATCAGCGCGACGAACCGCGACCTCGAGCGCGAGGTGAACCGCGCCCGGTTCCGGGAGGACCTCTACTTCCGCCTCGCGGTGATGACGGTGCGGGTCCCGCCGCTGCGCGAGCGGCTGGACGACCTCGTCATCCTGATTCGCGTGTTCCTGCAGGCGCTCGGCGTGCCGGATCAGGAGCGCCTCTTCTCGCCGCAGGTCCTGTCGGAGATGTCGCGGCACGACTGGCCAGGCAACGTGCGCGAGCTCCGCAACTACGTGGAGCGGTCGGTAGTGCTCCAGAAGGCGGGGCCCACCATTCGTCGGTCGACGCCGGGGGTGGCCTTCGGGCTGCCGCCGCCGGTCGACATCGGGGTTCCGTTCAAGATCGCGAAAGACGGGGCCATCGACACCTTCGAGCGCGCGTACCTGACCGCGCTCCTCGAGGCGGCGGGCAACAACATGAGCAAGGCGGCGCGCATGGCCGGCATGGACCGCATGTATCTGCACCGGCTCGTGCAGAAGCACGGGCTGCGCGGGGGCGGAACGGCGGGTGGCGCCCCGTCGATCGGCGGACCGCCCTCGTCGACCGGGGTCTGATTCCGTCACGCCTTGCGGCGGAGGATGCCGCGTGCGGTGGCCAGGTCGGCCTTGCCGAGCTCTCCGGTCACGACGAGGAGCCCGAGGTACGCCGCCGCGACCGCGATCGCCGCCAGCGGCGTGAGGAGCCGCCCGAAACGCGGCGTCACGAACCCGACCGCCACGCATACGCCGAGCGCGATGCCGACCCGGACGGCCGTCGCCACCGGCACGAAGGCGCCCGTCTGCCTCTTCACGATGAACCCGGCGACGACGAGCGTCGCCAGGAGCGCCACGCCCGAGGCCTGCGCCGAGCGGACGAGCTGGTCGTGGCCGAAGCTCGCCCGCGGCACGAGCAGGGCACACGCACCTCCCACGGCGATGACGGCGGAGAGCGTCAGCAGCGCGGCCATCCGCTCGCGACCGATGCTCGTCAGCACCGTGGTGGCGATGCCCAGCATGGCGAACGCCGCCTGCGCGAGGGCCATCGTGCGGAGGACGTCGGCGCCCGTCGCCGCGTCCGCCTTGTTGTAGGCGAACGCGAGCATCGACTCGGGCATCGCCACGACGACGCTGACGAGCAGGCCGCCGAAGATGGCGGCCAGGCGCGCTCCGCGCGCGACGTGGCTCCGCATCGCTTCGCTGTCGCCGGCCGCCTTCGCGCGCGCCAGCATCGGAAAGAGGATGAGCGTGACGCTGAAGAGGAGCTGGTACGGGAGGAAGGCGAAGGTCTGGCACTCGCGGTAGATGCCGACCCACTGCTTCACGAGGGCGCGCTGCGGCTCGGCGTCGAGGCCGACGGTCGCCGCCCCTTCGCTGAGAAAGCGCCCGAGCAACCCGATGTCGATCTGCAGAAGCGCGCTCGTGCAGAGCTGCGCCCCGGCGATGGGCGCGAGGCCGCCCAGGTACGCGCCCGTTCCCGGCACGCCGTTCGGTCGCGCTCCCGCCGGTACGGGCTTGCCGAGCCCCGTCGACCGAAGGGCGAGCGGCACGATGAGCGCCGCGGCGCCGAGCCACCCGACGGTGGTCCCGAGCACGCCGGAGAGCCCCTGCTTCACGAAGGCGTAGCCGACGCCGATGAGCCCCGCCGTGCGCAGCGTGGCGAAGATGACGTCGAGCAGCGCCTGGCGCCCGAAGCGATTGCTGCCGTTGAGGTACCCGATGAGGGGCGCGTAGAAGCCGTAGAGGAGCGCGACGCCGGCCATGACGAGCAGCGGGGCCACCACGTCGTCCGCGTGCTCGAAGCGGGCGTAGAGCGGCGCAACCAGGGCCATGACCCCGGCGACGACGAACGCCAGCGGCACGTGCACCCGGAGGGCCGCGCGCAGGGCCTCCTTCTCGTTGCCCTTGGCGCCGGCCACCATGCGGCTCACGCCCTGGGTGCCGCCGGAGATGACGACGTTGTTGATCCAGTTCGAGACGACGTTGACCTGCGCGATCGCCCCGAAGTCGTTGAGGCCGACCGCCAGCCGCAGGAGCGGCTGCTGCACGAACCCGATGACCAGGAAGAACAGCTTCGCGCCGAGCACGGCGACGCCACCGCGTCCTGCGGTGCGCGCGTCGCTGCCCGCGGCGGAGCCGGACCCCGGGAGCTGTTTCTCTTCCTCGCTCATGCGCCACGCGCCACAAAGAAACGAAGGCCGGGAGCCTCCTCGGCCCCCGACCCCCGTTCGCGCTCGACGTCCCTCCTCTTAGAAGCCGCCGCCGTACTGGCTCTTCAGGTTGTCGTCGATGGTCGAGAAGATGGCGACGAGATCGAGGATGAGGCCGACGGACGAGCAGACGATGCCCGCGATGGCCATGCCGCCGCCCTTCAGCATTTGCGGGTTGCCGCGGATCTTACCCATCCCGATGATCCCGAGGACGAGCCCGGCCACCGCCATGGGCGCGCCCAGGAACCAGCAGCAGCACCCAGGGATCGACAGGATGCCGAGGATCATCGACACGATCGCGAGGGGGCTGAACTTGGGCTGTCCGCCCATCATCATCGGGCCACCCGGGGGACCGAAGCCGCCGCCCGGGGGACCGAAGCCGCCGCCTGGAGGAGGACCGTAACCCGGAGGACCACCGCCCGGAGGCGGGCCGTAGCCGGGAGGCCCGCCCATGGGCGGACCGCCGCCTGGAGGACCATATCCCGGAGGGCCACCCCCCGGCGGTCCGTAACCTGCGGCTTGCACGAGCTCCGTCTCCATCCCGCTCTGCATCATTCGCGATTGCCTCCGCTAAAGCTGCATCCCCAGCGCTCGCGCACGAGCAACACGGCATCGGCGCCGCAGGATGCTCTCACGAGTCAAATGGCGATGATAGGCTCATTCTACGCATGGCGGCCGAAAACAATCCCCTCGCGACGCCGCTCTCGCCTGCGAGCGCATCGCCGGCGACCGCATCGCCTCTCGGCTCGCGAGGCATTCCCGGCATGTGGGATCTCGACGAGCTCGAGCACGGGCCTCCTCCGCCCCTCGGCGTGCGCGTGAGGCGAGCAGTGGGGGTCGCCGCGGTGTGGGCCATCGCGATTCTCCCCGTGGCGACCGGCTGGCAGCGATGCGCCGTCGCCGCGCTGCTTCACCGGCCCTGCCCGGGCTGCGGGATGACGCGCGCGATCCTGCTCCTCGCCGGAGGGCACGTGGACGCGTCGCTCCGGATGCACGCGCTGGCGGTGCCGGTGGCGCTGATGGGCGTCTTCTTCATCGCCTCGACGATCTGGACGACGCTCACCGTCGGCACGCCGCTCAGCCTCTACAAGGGGCGTCTCGGTCGGCTGACCGTCGCGGGCCTGACCATCGTCTACGGCGCGGCCTTCGCGCTGTGGATCG
>JBEKGQ010000491.1:0-5718 GCA_050012715.1 Polyangiaceae bacterium | reverse complement strand
TGACGAGATCGTGGCTCACCACGATCGACGTAACGCCCAGCTTGTCCGACAGCTCCCGGATGAGGACGTCGACGCGGCGAGCGCTCACCGGGTCGAGGGACGTCGTCGGCTCGTCGAAGAGTACGTAGCGGGGGTCGAGGGTGAGGGCGCGGGCGATGGCGACGCGCTTGCGCATGCCGTCCCCCAGCTCGGAGGGGTAGTGATCGGCGAACTCCTGCATCCGCACGATCTCGAGCCGCCGTCGCGCCTCCGCGAGGGCGTCCTTCATCGAGAGGCCCTTGTGCTTGCGGAGGGGGAGGGCCACGTTCTCGTTGCAGGTCATCGAGTCGAAGAGCGTCGAGTGCTGGAAGACCATCGCGCACTTCTGGCGGACGGGGTACATCCCGCGCTCGTCCTTCTGCGAGATCTCCTCGCCGTCGAGCCAGATCTCGCCGCCGTCCGGGTAGAGGAGGCCCACGAGGTGCTTGATGAGCACACTCTTGCCGACGCCCGACGCCCCGATGATGAAGAACACCTCGCCGTCCTGGACGGCGAAGCTAACGTCGTCGAGGACGGGCTTGGGACCGAAGGCCTTCCGGATGTGGCGAAACTCGATCACGCGCGCCGCTCTCGTGATGCTAGTGCACCGCGCAGCGCGAGGGCAGTGGGAGAGCGCTACTTCGAGACGATCTCGGCGTGCTTGACGCCGTCGAGCTTGGGGAACTTCGAGTCGAGGTAGGCGTTCCCCTGCGACTGGATGGCGCCCTGGTTGGGGGACTCGCCGTAGCCCTTGTGGATGGCGTTGACCACGTCCATCCCCTTGACGACCTGGCCGAACGGGGCGAAGCCCATCGCGTCGAGCCGCGTGTTGTCGCCGTAGTTGACGAAGATCTGCGTCGTCCGCGAGTTCGGCGCGCCGGTCTTGGCGAAGGTCACGAAGCCGGGCTTGTTCGACTGCTTCACCGGCTCGTCCTGGATGGTCGCGGGCTGCCACTTGGACGCGACCGCGGGGTCGCCGCTGATCCCGAACTGGACCATGAAGCCGTCGACCACGCGGAAGAAGCGCGTGTCGTCGAAGAAGCCGGACTTGACCAGATTGTAGAAGCGGTCGGCGCCGTTGGGGGCCCAGTCGCGGTGGACCTCGATGACGAAGTCGCCCTTGGTCGTCGTGAAGGACGCCTGAAAGACGTCGGGCGCCTTGGCGGTCAGCTTGGACGGGTCGAGCAGCTCAGGGTGGACGGTGGAGGCGAGAGGCCCCGAGGGCTTCGGCGTCGCCGCGGCCGCGGTCGTCGCGCTGGCCGTCGCGACCGAGCCGCCGTTGGAGGAGCCGCCGCTGGTCGAGACCGGCTCGTCGTTCTTGGCGCACGAGGCCAGGACGAGAGCGGCGAAAAGGAGGGGGAATGCCTGCATGGCGGCCTCATAACACGTCCCCCCGGGGGTCTTCTACTTGGCGCCGAAGATGAGCAGGCTCGCGGTCGAGATGATGGCGTTGAGGATGATGATCGCGAGCGACGAGTTGACGACGGCCCGCGTCGTGGCCCAGCCGACGCCCTCGCTGCCGCCGAACGTCGACAGCCCGCAGTAGCCGCTGACGACCGGGATGGCGGCGCCGTAGGCGACGCACTTGGCGAGGCCGGTGGTCAGATCGCCCCAGTCGATGAGCTGCATGTCGCAGAAGGTCCGCAGCGGGACGTCGAAGGCGATGTTCGCGGTGGCGGCGCCCGCCGCAAACGCGACGAGGCCGGCCCATACGATGAGCACCGTCGTCATCACCATGCTGGCGAGGAAGCGCGGGACGAGCAGGAAGTCGATCGGGTCGGCCGCGCACATGCGCAGCGCGTCGACCTGCTCGGTGACGACCATCGACCCGATCTCGGCCGCGATCCCCGCGCCGACCCGCGTGGCCAGCATGAGGCCGCCGATCGACGCCGCGAGGTCGCGCACGAGGAGCTCGAGGTACGTCGCGCCGAGCTGCGAGAAGTCCGGGAGCACCCGCTTCGCCTGGAGGCCGGCCTGGTAGAGGATGATCATCCCGATGAAGCCCATCGTGATCGAGACGAAGAAGAGCGACTTGTTGCCGATCTCGAACATCTGGCGCACGACGACGCCCTTGTCGCGCTTGCCGCGCACGACGTAGTAGAGCGTCCGCACGAACACCGAGTAGAGCTCGCGCCCGCCGATGAGCAGATCGATCGCGGCGGCGCCGAGGTCGTGCACGGCCCCCGGCGGCTCCGGAGGGGTGAGCCCCATCGCGTGCGGAGTGTGGCCTTCTTCGGCGGGGGTGTTCACGTTCGCGCTCTAGCCGAGGATGAAGCTGACCAGGTAATCGAGGATGAAGACGCCTGCGGCGCTGGCGACGACGGTCGCGTTGACGGCACGGCCGACGCCCGGCGCGCCGCCCTTCGTGGCGAGCCCAAAGTGGCAGCTCGCGAGCGAGATGACGAGGCCGAAGACCACGCTCTTCGTGAGGCCGTTCGTCACGTCCGAGAAGTGGAGAAGGCCGCCGGTGAGGCCGTTGTAAAAGGTGCGCGTGTCGACCTGGAGGAGGCCCTGGCCGGTGAACGCGGCGCCGATGAGGGCGAGCGCGTCGGCGTAGAGCGTCATCACGAAGAGGGTGACGACGATGCCGACGAAGCGCGGCACGATGAGGAACGCGATGGGGTCGATCGCGAGCGCGCGGAGCGCGTCGAGCTGCTCGGTGACGACCATCGTCCCGAGCTCCGCGGTGTTGTTGGCGCCGACGCGGCCGGAGATCATCAGCGCCGTCAGCAGCGGGGCGAGCTCGCGCAGCGTCCCGAAGCCGGCGCCCCAGCCGAGCAGACCCTCCGCCCCCACGCGCTTCACGAGGGGCGCCGCCTGGATGACCATGATGGCGCCGGTGAAGAGGGCGGTGACGACCACGATGGGCAGCGACTTCACCGCCATCTTGTGGAGGTTCCGCTTCAGCTCCGGGTAGTCGAGGCGCGGCGGGAAGGCGAAGAGCCGCGAGAGGATCTGACCGAAGAGCACGCCCATCCCGCCCACGGTCTCCGCGACGCCGAGGAAGGCCGCGCCGGTCGACTCGGCGACGTTCGCCATGCGGCTTCCGGTGGCAGGCGACGACATCGGGCCTCGACGTTACTACAGGCCGAGCCTGTCGATCGTCGCCGCGGCGCCGAGCTGCATGCACACATCGAGCGTGACGACGGCCCCCGCGGCGACCAGGCCAATCACGAAGCCGAGCGCGCCGCGGCTCTTGGCGAAGTGGATGACGAGCGCCGGGCCCCCGTAGAGCGGTCCGAAGAGGAAAGCGCCGAGGACCGCCGCCTCTTCGGTCGCGGGGAGCCACCGCCGCGCGCGCCGCCGGCTCCGGAGGACGTGACGGTCGGCGTAGAGGAGCGCGGCGACCCCGCCGGTCTCGATGGTCATCGAGCAGAGCACCTGGACGAACTCGACGTTGCCCGGCGTCACCGCGGCGCGCCCTGGATGTCGATCGCGACGCGCATGATCATCGTCACCCGCCGCTTCGAGTCGCCCGCCGACGGGCCCGACAGGACCATGGTCGTCGAGCCGTTGAACTTCGTCTGCGGCACGAGCCGGGACAGATCGAAGCGCGTCTTGCCGTCGCCCGAGGCCAGCATCGATTCCATGCGCGCCTCCTCGCCCGCGGCCATGCCCGGGGCCCGGAGCGGCTGCGGGGGAGCGGTCTGCGCGAGGACGTCGTCGACCGTGCCGCCCGTCGCGGCGAGGTCGATCAGCGTGTACGTGTCGGTCTGCGTGAGGTGCGAGCCCTTCGCGTCGAGCTGCGCCGTCTTCTGCCAGTGTGCCCCGTGGCCGACCTCCTCCTCGGGCAGCGGCACGGCGAGGTCGCGGAGCGTCTGGCGGATCTGCTCCGCCATCTGCCCCGTGACACCGGCGTCGATCGTCGTCGCCGCGTCGACGCTGACCCCGCCCGACAGCCCGCGGGCGGTCACCGCGGCCGTCCCCGCAAGGTGCTCGATGGCGCCCACCTCGGCGCGCATCCCGTCGGTGAGCGGCGACGGCGTCTGCGCGTCGGCGGTCACCGTGGCCGCGCTGACGCGCCACGCGAAGCGCACGTCGCCCGACGGGGTCACGCTCTTCGGATCGAGGTCCAGCACGATGTGCACCGGCGGTAGGGGCATCTCGGGCTGCTTCGTGCCCGCGAACTCCGTCGACGCCGCCGTCCGGAGCTCCATCGTGAGCTGCTCCTTCTGGTCGACGTGCCAGGTGTACCGGAGCGCCCGTCGCGGGGCTTGCCCGGCGTCGAGGAGCCGGGTCGACGTGCCGGGGGCGGCTGCGACCCGCGCCGCGGCCCGTGCCGCGGCGTCAGCGGTCGCGCTGGCCGCCGGAGCTGGCTCGGAGGAAGGCGCGGCGTTCGCCGTTGTCGATGGAGCCGGCGCCGGCCGGGAAGGAGCGGCCGACGCGACGCGCGGCGCGCCGTCTACCGGAGCCTCCGTGGGGCGGGGCGTGTCCTTCGAGCAAGCCGCGGCCGCGAGGCAGACCAGGAGACACGCGTGGACCGCGACTGGCTTCACAGCGGCCCCTCGGTCAGCCCGTGGACGAACTGCCTCACGCGCGGCTCCTGGCACGAGCGAGCTTCGTCGGTGGTCCCGTCGAAGATGAGCTCTCCCCGGTACATCATGCCGACGCGATCGGTGACCGTCAGCAGCCGATCCAGATCGCTCGACACCATGACGACCGTCGCGCTACTCGCGCGCTGCTCGGCGCGCAAGAGGTCGAAGATCTTCTGCGACGTTACCGGATCGAGCCCCGCCGCCGGCTCGTCGTAGAGGACGATGGGGGCTCGCGTGACGGTGGCTCGCGCCACGCCCACGCGCTTCTTCTGCCCGCCGCTGAGGCCCGAGGGCATGCGCTGCTCGAAGCCCGCGAGCGAGACGCAGGCGAGCCGCTCGGCGACCCGCTCGCTCACCTCCGGCTCGGGCGGGGCGTAGAGGCGACGGAGCGGGAAGGCGATGTTGTCGAACACGGTGAGGTGGTCGAAGAGAGCGTTGTTCTGGAAGAGCATACCGATGCGCTTCCGTATCTCCTGGAGCTGGAGCTCGGAGGCGGCGGTCACGTCGTCGTCGCCGACGTGGATGGTGCCGCGATCCGGGCGCATCAGGGCGGTCAGCATCTTGAGGAGGACGCTCTTGCCGCTGGCCCCGGGGCCGATGAGCCCGTAGAGGCATCCGCCGGGCACGGTCAGCGAGACGTCGCGGAGGATGGCGCGGCGGCCGCCGCCGGCCTGGTGAACCGACTTGGCGAGGCCGGCGACGCGGATCACGGGCGAGCGGGTGGTCGGGCCGCCTCCGCGCGCGCGCGCGTCAGGCGGGCGTAGAGGACGAGGGTCAACCCCGCCAGGATGGCCACGAGCGCCACCAGGCCAACGAGCGCGCCTTGAAGCTCGCGCATCGAGCGGCGCGCGACCGCGATGGGGCCGACGTGCCCGAGCTCGCCCGCGGCCGGGGCGGCCGGGGCCGGGCGCGAGATCATCACGACCGCGACGTCGGTCGGCAGCAGGCCGGCGACGCCGCCCGCCACGAGGCGCTGAACGGCATCGGCGCTCAGCGGGGGCGTGGACCCGCGGTGCTCGAGCAGCACGCTCGCGGTGCCGCGCGCGGGCGCGAGGTCGCGCAGGGGGCTCGGGGTGGGCACGTTGAGGTGCACGCGAGCGCTCAGCACGCCGTCGATGCCCTCGAGCGACCGCTCGAGATCCCCCGCCATGCCCGCCACGAGCTG
>JBEKGQ010000490.1:0-5722 GCA_050012715.1 Polyangiaceae bacterium | reverse complement strand
ACCAGAGCACCGGGCTGCCCGCGACGTTCCCCACCTCGAAGACCTGCACCTTCTCCAATGAATCGGGCGGCGAGACATGTATCCCCCGTCCTTCTACCTCGTGGCCGACTTCTAGCGAGGGGCGAGCCGCTCGAACGTCCTCTCGCCCCGTCAGGCAAGCCTCCGGCTTGCCCCTTTTCGACGCCGCGAGGATTCGCCGCCTCTGCCCCAAGCCCTACGGGCCTGGGGCGAGTCGCTCGAACTTCCTCTCGCCCCGGCGGGCAAGCCTCCGGCTTGCCTAGTCGGGGCGAGAGGATTCGAACCTCCGACTCCTCGGTCCCGAACCGAGTGCGCTACCAGGCTGCGCTACGCCCCGTTCCACCACGAGCAGTCGCACTACGGCGAGCACGCGCGGCGGGGGGCTCTTATGGCGGGACACGCTCGAATCGTCAACGCCATTCGCTCCTCGCTCCACCCTCGCCATGCACATCATTGACGCACGCTTTGACGCGTCCGCTTGCACTGCAATCCTCCTACTCGCTCAGAATTACAGAACAATTGCGTCTCAGGCCTTCCGTGTCCGCGGATCGCGTGTTAAGCCAAACTGTAACCGCGCCGCTCGGAATCCCGTGCGGGCGGATCTCCCCGCCGAGCCGCTGACTGCCAACGGAGCCCCTCATGGAAGCCCCCGCCGCCGACAGCAGCATCTCTCTCGACCCCGCCGTTGCCCAACACCGCCGAAGGAGGCGCACGATGCCGCCCGAGCTCCCCGCCATTCGAATCCTGATCGTCGACGACGACAAGGCCATCTGCGAGTACATGCAGACGCTGCTGGAGCGCGACGGCTTCCAGGTCAAGGCGCTGAGCGACCCCACCGGAGTCGAGGAAGAGGTCCGCCACGGCGGCTACCACCTCATCATCCTCGATCTCATGATGCCCAAGCTCGACGGCATCGAGGTCTTGCGGCGCATCCGCAAGCTCGACACCGACATCGCGGTCGTCATCTTCACGGGCTTCCCCAACCTCGAGAGCGCGGTCGCCTCGATGAAGCTCGACGCGGTCGACTACATCAAGAAGCCCTTCAACGTGGACGAGTTCCGCGAGGTCATCTCGCGCGTCATGCGCAAGAAGGGCCTCGCGCGCACGCCGGAGGAACAGCTCCACAAGGTCATCGGCGACACCATCCGCAACCTGCGCAAGGAGAAGGACCTCACCTTGAAGCAGATGTCGCGGCGCACCGGCCTCAGCGTGTCGCTCCTCTCGCAGATCGAGCGCGCTGAATCGAGCGCGTCCATCTCGTCGCTCTACAAGATCGCGATCGCGCTCGAGTCGCGCATCCAGGATCTGTTCGGCGAGTACTGATCGCGGCTGGCAATTCGTGGCCGTTGCCGCGAGGCAACGCGAGACCAGAACGAGACTGCATCGGTCGGGGTGACGGATAGGTTTCCCCTGCGACGGCGGTGGTACCGTTGCACGGGGAGCTTATTTCGATGCACGTTCGCAAGCTTGCCATCGTCGCCGGGGCCTTCGCGGTAGGGCTCCTGGCGCTCGCCGTCCGCGACGCGCGCGCCAACAACTGGCCGCCCGCCAAGGGCGCCGACATGACGAACCCGGACAACTGGCCGAACGACCCGGCCTACCAGAGCGACTGGAACTACTGGTCCTGGCTCCCCAAGCAATCCGTTGGCACGCCGGCGTACCTCGGCGCCGACACGATGCTCGGCGCGAGCGGCATGCACATCGACGTTGGCTGGACGTACACCGTCGGCCGCCCCGACGTGCGCATCGCGATCGTCGACTGTGGCATCAAGTGGGACGAGCAGGACCTCGCCGACAAGGCGTGGCTCAACCCGGGCGAGCTCGCGAAGCACCTGCCCGAGAACGCGGACGGCAGCGCCTGCGGCGGCACGGGCGCGCTCGCCGGCTACGACTGCAACGGCGACGGCGTCTTCAGCGTCTCGGACTACGCGAAGGACCCGCGCGTCGGCGCCCTCTCGACCGACCCCACCGACCTGTGCTTTCCCGGCGCGAACTACGCGGGGACCGGCATGCAGGCGATGGTCGGCGACAAGAACAAGAACTGCATCCTCGACGCTGGCGATCTCATCGCGCTCTTCTCGGACGGCGTCGACGACGACGCGAACGGCTACACCGACGACATCAGCGGCTGGGACTTCTACAAGAACGACAACGATCCCTACGACGACACGCGCTACGGCCACGGCACCGGCGAGGGGCGCATGTCGAGCGACGAGGCCAACAACGGCATCGGCGAGGTCGGCACCTGCCCGGACTGCCGCTTCTACATGCTGCGGGTCGGCGACAGCTTCATCGTCGACGCGAACGACTGGGGCAAGGCGGTCGTCTACGCTGCCGACAACGGCGCGAAGGTCATCCAGGAGGCGATGGGAAGCATCGATCAGACGGTCTTCTCGAAGGCGGCGATCGACTACGCGTACGCCAAGGGCTCGCTCATCATCGCGAGCATGGCGGACGAAAACTCGCGCCACCACAACATGCCCGAGACGTATAACCACACGCTGCCCGTCCACTCGATGAAGCTCGATGGCGACTTCAACGGCAGCAACGCCAGCATCACGACCACGTCGACCACGTTCCTCAACTTCGACACCTGCTCGAACTTCGGTGGCCAGAACGGCCTCAGCGTCAGCGCGTCGAGCTGCTCGAGCGAGGCGACGGGGCGCTCGGCCGGCATCGCCGGTCTCCTCTTCTCGGAGGGCCTCAATCAGAACCTGCAGCTGGATCCCGAAGAGGTGATGCAGCTGATGAAGATGACCGCCGACACGGTCGACGTCCCGCAGTCGACGTCGCCCAACCCCGACATCGCCGACCAGTTCTTCGAGAGCCTGCCGTACTTCTCCCAGCGCTTCGGCTACGGCCGCCCCAACGTCGACAAGGCGATGCAGTCGATCGACGCCGGCCTCATCCCGCCCGAGGTCGACCTCACCTCCCCTCTCTGGTTCGACATCTTCTACGCCGACCGCATCATGACGCCGGTGCCCATCGAGGGGCGCATCGCGGCCAAGCGCGCGCAGTCGTACGACTACCGCGTCGAGTGGGCGGCCGGCGTCGAGCCCGCCGACAGCGATTTCCAGCCCATCGTCGACTGGGTCTACAACGTCTCGTCCACGACGACCACCGGCGGCACGAGCGCCATGCCGCTCGGCATGTTCGCCCCCTCCGAGATCAACACCGCCCACACGCCCGACCCGGACTCGGTGAAGTTCCACGAGAACGACCGCACGATCACCATCCGCGTGCTCGCCCGGGCGCACTACGCGAACGGCGACGTGATGGGCCAGGCGCGGCGCGCCGTCGCCATCGTCAACCAGCAGAACGGCCTCGACACCGACCTCGCCCAGGGCTTTCCGATCAACATGGGCGTCTCGATGGAGACGAGCCCGAAGCTCGCCGACATCGACGGCGACGGCGTCCGCGACATCGTCGCCGCCGGGTCGGACGGCAGCGTGCACGTCTTCACGCTCAAGTCAGGCCTGCCGGTGGAGCTGGCCGGCTTCCCGTTCCACACGAACCCGCTCGACGGCCTCAACCCGAACCTCTCGAGCCTCCCGACCGTCCCGAGCTACCTCAGCGCGCCGGCGTATGCGAGCGGCGCCAACGGCGGCATCGACCCGAGCATCGCGCGCGAGACCATCGTCGGCACGCCGGCGATCGGCGACGTCGACGGCGACGGCAAGCTCGAGATCGTCGTCGCGACGTGGCAGGGCACCGTCTACGTCATCTCGTCGAGCGGGCAGCTCCTCAACTCGGGCTGGCCGATTCGGCTGCCGCTCGTCCCTTCGTGCCCGCTCGACATGCCGAGCTCCACCGCGGCCACGGTGCCGTGCATGGACACCGGCCACCTATGGTCGCGCGGCGCGGGAGCGAGCCCGGTGCTCGCCGACTTCGACAAGGACGGCAAGCTCGAGATCGTGCAGGCCGCGTTCGACGGCAACATCTACGTCTGGAAGGGCGACGGCACTCCCCTCCCCGGCTTCCCCGTCCTCCTCCACTACGCCCACGCGAACACCTACAACCGCATCCTCTCGACGCCCGCGGTCCACGACTTCAACGGCGACGGCATCCCGGACATCATCTCCGGCTCGAACGAAGAGGTCGGCGCGGGCGGGGGCGAGGGCCTCGCGTTCCTCGTCGACGGACGCGGCATGGGCGCGCCGGGCAACAGCGCGTACCTGCCTGACTGGCCCATCGCGCTCACGTCGTTCGACATCTTCCCCCTCATCGCCGAGGGCCTGAACAACGCCCCCGCCATTGCCGACTTCGAGCAGACCGGCAAGCCCCAGATCCTCATCACCGGCAACGGCGTGAGCCCCTACGTGTTCCCCGGGGATCCCGGCGTGCAGAGCGGCTTCGGCTCGCCCGCCAACCAGGGCCCGGTGTACCAGGAGGACGGCGGCACGACGCAGATCGGGGTCGACCCGACGAGCATCTTCGGCGCCGGCTCGACCGCGACCCAACCCGACTCGATGTTCCCGCTCTTCAGCAGCCCCTCGGTCGGTGACCTCGACCAGGACGGTGTGCCGGACATCATCACGTCGGGCGGCAGCCTCAGCGTCCTCGGCAACACCACCGGCGGCGCCTCGCCGGCGCACCCGCCGCAGTACCTCCTCGGCATGTGGAGCGGCGCCACCGGGCACCCGTTCTACGGGTCACCGGTGCCGATCGAGGACTACACGCTCCTCGTCAGCCACGCCGTCGCCGACATCACCGGCGACAACTACCCCGAGGTCATGCTCGGCACCGGCGGCTACTTCGTCCACGCCGTCGACGCGTGCGGGTGCGAGGCCGGCAACTGGCCCAAGTTCACCAACGGGTGGATCGTCGCCACGCCCGCGGTGGGCGACGTCGACGGGGATCACGGGCTCGAGGTCGTCGTCGGGACGCGCGACGGGAACCTGTTCGCGTGGCACACGCAGGGCACCGACACGGGGGTCATCCAGTGGGAGTCGTACCACCACGACCTGGCGAACACGGGGGACTACACCGTCGCGTTGCAACAGGGGGTGCTCGAGCGGGCGACGCAGCCGATCGACTGCGCGACGGACTGCACGCTGGTCGACGCCGGGACGACGACGACCACGTACAAGGCCGGGGGCGGGGGGTGCAGCACGGTCGAGGCGAAGGGCGAGAGCGAGGGCGAGGCGAAGGGGGCAGCGTTCGCGCTCGCGGTCGCCGGCGGACTGGGGCTCGTGCTCGTGAAGAGGCGGCGGCGCTGGGGGCGACGGCGGCGCGGCTGAGGAGCCGAAAGCTCCTTTACAGAGGGGCGATCGCCGAACATACTGCGCGCCCTCGCGCCCACCCCCCGGGTGACGCGCGGCTGCCGGAGTAGCTCAGACGGTTAGAGCGGGCGTTTCATACGCGCTAGGTCAGGGGTTCGATTCCCTTCTCCGGCACCAAGGGTCACGGCAGCCAGAAACGGCCGGAACGCGCCTAGACCCGCATAAAAAAAGCCCTTCTGTAGACGGGCGCGAGTGGACCGGCGAGGACAGGAAGCGGCTCCGAGCGGACCGGCGGGGACAATTCGGGGCAATAGCGGGGCAATGGGAAGAGGTCGCTCCAGCGAAGACCTCCGCGGTCCGTTGGGGCTTGGCTGAGGACCATGGTGACGACGGCCGACGATCGCCAGCTCGCGGGTGCCCGACGCCGAGGCGACGGAGGTGGAGGGGCTCGCACGCGAGTACGACGACCAGATCGTCTCCGC
>JBEKGQ010000489.1:0-5725 GCA_050012715.1 Polyangiaceae bacterium | reverse complement strand
CGGGCAACGCGGGGGCGCCGGCACGGGGGACACGCAAGGGGGGAGGCTTCCGGGGCGGGGTGAGGTCCGCCGAGGCGACGGCGGCCGGGCCGGCGTCGGCGTCGCTCCGTCCGCGGCACGCCAGGAGCGCGGCGGCGGCGACGACCATCGGGGCCCGGAGACGCACGGGGGCAGGTTAGCGTATCGGATGCGCCGTGGCCGGCGCCGCATGCGTACCTCTCTCGCCCGACTCCTCCCGCTCGTCTTCGCTTCGGGCGCGTGCGCGCTCGTCTACCAGATCGCCTGGACGCGCGACTTTCGCCTGATCTTCGGCGCATCGACGCCGGCGTCGGCGGCCGTCGTGGCCATCTTCGTCGGCGGCCTGGGCCTCGGCGCGTGGAAGCTCGGTGCGCTCGTCGAGCGCACCGCGCGCCCTCTTCGCGTCTACGCGCGCCTCGAGCTCGGCATCGCGCTCTCCAGCGCGGCGACACCCTGGCTCCTCGCCGTCGCGACGCGCGTCTACGTCGCGCTCGGCGGTACGGTCGCCCTCGGCACCGCGGGTGCGACGCTCGCCCGGCTCGTCCTCACGTCCCTCGTGCTGGCGACGCCGACGGTGCTCATGGGCGGCACGCTGCCGGCCGTGGCGCGCGCGGCCCTCCCTCACGACGGCGACCCGTCGCGCCGCGCGGTCGGGCTCCTCTACGGCGTCAACACCCTCGGCGCCGTCGCGGGGTGCCTCCTCGCAAACTTCTCCCTGCTCGAGCACCTCGGCACGCACGCGACGCTCTGGCTCGCCGCCGCGGTGAACCTCGTCGTGTCGCTCGCGGCACGCTGGATGGCGCGCTCGCTCCCCGACGTCGCGGCCCCCGGCGCCGAGCCCAGCGATGCTCCATCGCTCGAGCCGGCCGCGCCGGCGCGGTTCGTCCTCGCCGTCGCCGCCGTCGCGGGGTTCGCCTTCTTCCTGATGGAGCTCGTGTTCTACCGGATGCTCATCCCGCTCCTCGGGGGCACGGTCTACACGTTCGGGCTCGTCCTCGCCGTCGCCCTCCTCGGCATGGGGCTCGGCGGCCCGCTCTACGCGGCCCTCTTCGCGCGGCGGGAGCCCGGCCTCGGCACCTTTGCCACGACGTGCCTCCTCGAGGCCGCGGCGCTCGCGATCCCGTACGCGCTCGGCGATCGCATCGCGCGGCTCGCCATGATGGTGCGACCGGCGGCTCCGGTGGGCCCGAGCTCCTACCTCCCCGGGTGGCTCGCCGTCACCGCCATCGTCGTCCTCCCCGCGTCAATCGCGACCGGCGTGCAGTTCCCGATGCTCGTGGCCCTCCTCGGGCGCGGTCGCCGGGAGGTGGCTCGCCACGTCGGGCTCACCTACGCGTGGAACACGCTCGGCGCGATCGCGGGGGCCATCGCGGGCGGCTTCGGCCTCATGCCCATCCTCGGTGCGCCCGGGTGCTGGCGGCTCGCGGTGGGGCTGCTCGCGGTCGCCGGCCTCGCCGCCGCCGTTCTCGGCGAGTCGCGGGCGCGCCGCGCCGGCCTGCGTCCTCGGCGGCGCGGGCGAAGCGTGGTCCATCTCGCGCTCGTCGCGGGCGTGGCATCGCTCGTCCTCGCGTCGCGCGGGCCCACCGGCGCGTGGCGCCACAGCCCCATCGGCGTCGGCCGCGTCGACCCGGCGAACACCGAGTCCGCCGAGGCGTGGACGCACTTCGCCCGGTACCAGCGCCGCGACGTCGCGTGGGACGCCGACGGCATCGAGAGCAGCGTCGCGCTCCACCAGGCCGCCGGCTACTCCTTCACGACCAACGGCAAGAGCGACGGCCACTGCATCTACGACGCCGGCACCCAGGTCATGGGCGGCCTCCTCGGCGCTCTGCTCCATCCCGCTCCCCGCTCTGCGCTCGTCATCGGCCTCGGCAGCGGCAGCACCGCGGGGTGGCTCGGGCGCGTGCCCACCCTCGAAAGAGTCGACGTCGTCGAGCTCGAGCCGGCGATGCTCGAGATCGCCCGCCGCTGCGCTCCCGTCAACGAGCACGCCCTCGACAACCCGCGGCTCCACGTGACGATCGGCGACGCGCGCGAGGTCCTCGCCGTCACCCGCGAGCGCTACGACATCGTCTTCTCCGAGCCATCCAACCCGTACCGGGCCGGCGTCGCGAGCCTCTACACGCGCGAGTACTACCGTCGCGCGCTCGACCACCTGTCCGAGGGAGGCGTGTTTCTCCAGTGGGTGCAGGGCTACGAGATCGACTCGGCCACGATGCGCACCATCTTCGCCACGCTCGCGTCCGAGTTTCCCTACGTCGAGGCCTGGCAGGCCGAAGAGCCGGACCTCGTGCTCGTGGCGTCGCGCACCCCCCTCGTGAAGGACGTTGCGGCGCTGCGAGCGCGCGTGGCCACCGAGCCCTTCGCGAGAGCCCTCCGCGCCACGTGGGGGGTCGAGGACCTCGAGGGCGTCCTGGCGCACTTCGTCGCGCGGCCGTCCCTGGCCGCGTCGATCGCCAGGGTGGGCGCGGACCCGCTGAACACCGACGACCGCCCGGTCGTCGAGTTCGGCTTCGCGCGCGTGCTCTCGGGCGAAGGCGCGCGCGACCGCGTCGGCGTCCCGACCGTCCGCGGCTGGGCGAGACTGCGCGGCGAAGACCTCCCCGAGGTGACCGGCGGGGACGTCGACTGGGACCGGCTGCTCCTCGAGCAATCGGAGATCCCGTGCTTCGACGACAACCTCGCGCCCTACGAGGCTCGGGCCGGCGCGAGCGAGGACGTGAAGGAACGGCTGGACTTCGATCGCGCGTGGCTATCTCTCGACGAGAAGGGCGCCCTCGCCGCCTGGGACCGCCGCGAGAGAACCGGCACGACCCGCGTCGAGGCGCTCTATCTCGCGGAGGCGGCCATCCAGGCGCACGACCCTCGCACCATCGGCTGGCTGCACGCGCTCGAGTCGACGCACCCGCTGGAGTCGAAGGCGCTCGAGGCGCAGTGGCTCGCGGAGAGCGAGCGCGCCCCGGAGGCCGCCAGTGCGCTCGAGGCGGCGCTCGTCGGGTACCGGAGCGACCCCTGGGTGTCGAGCGACGTGATGTCCGAGGCGATCGGGCGGGCGCTGAGCATCGCCGACGCCGACCACGCGCTCGCGCCGCGCATGATGGCTCTCCTGGAGAAGCCGTTCGTCGTGGAGATGGGCCGGGAGCGCCGGCTCACGGGCCTCATCGCGGTGGCGAGGAGCGTCGAGGCCTGGGGGAGCTGCGCGGACGCGTACGCGCAGCTCGAGCCGGACACACCGTGGAGCAAGTGGGAGCTCCAGGAGCGGCTCGACTGCTACCGCGGCGTTGGCGACACGCGCGCGGCGGTCGCGGAGCGGGAGGTCGGGCGGTTCACCTCGGAGGCGAGCACCAGGTAGTCACCGGGGGCGCATCCTCAGCTCCTCGACGTACTCGGTCGAGATGCCCGTGTACTGCCCGACGCTGTACCGCGGGTCGAGGAAGTACGCCGCCATGAGCGACGCCCAAGAGCCCACCGTCGCCAGCCCTTCGTAGTGCTCGCGCGCCACCGCGTTCAACCGGCGCATGCGCCGCCAGGGCACGGCGGGGAAGTCGTGATGCTCGACGTGGTACCCGACGTCGAAGCTCACGTGGTTCAGGAGGCCGTAATACGAGTTGGTCGGCTGCCCGCGGCGGAGGGTGAGGTGCTCCGAGACGCGGCGTGCGCCGAGGACGTGCGGCCCGAAGGCGACGAGCGCCGAGAGCAGGAGGTAGACGAGCGGAAGCAGGCCCCAGGCGGCCCCGAGGACGAGGTCGACGGCGACGCAGGCGCCGATGTTGCCGAAGAACCAGGCGTCGTGAGGCACGGCGTTCGCGGGCCGCGACCGGTAGACGAACCGGCCGAACGTGAAGCTGAGGAGCTTTCGGAGCGCCGAGTGTCCGACGATGGCGACCTCCCGGAGCGTCGGCGCCTGCGTGTCACGTCCGTCGGGATCCCCCGCGTCGCCGAGGTACTTGTGGTGGAGCAGGTGCTGGTGCCGGAACTCGATCGCCGCCGGCGCGCCGAGCGAGAGATTGGCCACGATCGCGAGGAGCTTGTTCTTCCAGCCGCCGTGGAAGACGAGGTTGTGCGACGCCTCGTGGATCAAGACGCCGAGCGCGTGGGCCATGACCGCGCCGACGGTGATGGACAGGACGAGCAGCACCCAGACGGACTTGCCCGATGCCCACACGCCGACCGTGATCTGCGCGACCGTGAGGATGACCACCCACCGCGCGCTCGAGGCGTCGGTGCCGAAGAGGTCACGCACCGCCGGGTGCTCGTGAAGGATCGCGCGATGCCGTCGAAGGTGCCACGTCACGGCATCGGATGCCGGGGGCGGAACGGGTGAAGCGCCCATGAGAGTCCTCCTGCGTGAGGGTTTCGTTCGACGAGCCGCCAGAGCGACGGCATGACGAGCACCGCCGCGAGGAGACAGCTCAGCTCCCCCACGGCGGCGATGGCCCCGAGCCCCCGGATGGCCGCGTTGTGCGAGCCCAGGAGCGCGAGATACCCGAGCATCGTCGTGAGGCTGCACAAGACGACCGCGCCGCCGCTCGTGCGGAGCACGCCGAGGATGCTGCGGCCCCGGTCGGCCTCGTAGCGCTGCGCGACGTTGACGGCGTAGTCGACCCCGATGCCGAAGGTGATCGGCAGGGCCGAGAAGTTGAGGAAGTTGAGCTTGATGTCGGCGAGCTGGAGGAACGTCGCGACGCCCCCGCATCCGACGGCGAGGGCGAAGAGGACCCCCGCGAGGTACGGCCCGCGGCGGAAGGCGGCGAGCACCATGACGAGCGTGAGGGCCAGGGACAGCGTGATCGCCCGCGGCACGTCGCGCACGACGGCGCGGAGCATGTCGGCCAGGATCACGGGGCTGCCGGAGCCGCGGACGATCTTGCCGTCGGGGAGGCGCGTCTCGCGGAACGCGTCCGCGTACCGCACGAGGCTCCTCAGGTCGTCGCCCGACGCGGGATCGGACTCGATGTAGACGAGGGCCCCCCGGACGCCCTCCGCATCGGTGAAGCGCTCGGCGACGGACGCCGGGACGTCGCCGGCGCCGTACGGTCGCAGATCGTGCGGCGGCAGGACCTCCCGGATCCGCTCCCAGTCGTCCCCCTTCACGAAGCCGCGAACGTGGGCGCGCTCGAGGCGCTCGCCGATCGCCGCGAGCGTCACCACCTTGTCCGACTGGTCCTTCGCCACGAGGTCCGACAGCCCGTGGACGGCGACGAACGGCTTGTCGCCCGCCGGCGCCGCGCGCCATCGCTCGCGCAGCGCTCCCTCGAGCGCGCTCGCCTCCGCCGGCGAGTCCGTCGCGATGACGAGCGCGCCCTGGCTCGACCCGAGCACGTCGCGGGCGACGTCCCACGCGTGGTGCAGGTCCGCGGTCCGCGACCGGTCCGTCTCGGTCCGGCGGAGGTCGTACTCCATCGGATCGCCGCGGACGTAACGAACCGCGGACACCGCGCCGACGACCGCGACGACCGCGCCCATCGCCACGAACGCGGCGGGCGCCTTGGGCACGAGCCACGCGAAGAGGCGCCCGTACGCCATCTCGTACCGCGACCGCCACCCCGCGGGCCTGGCCGGCCCCCGGTCGAGGAGGACCAGCAGCGGCGGGACCATCAGCGTCTTGACGATCCAGCAGAGGATCATCCCGGCCGCGGCGATGAAGCCGAAGTCGCGGAACGCCCGGAAGTCCGTGACGAGCAGCGACGCGTAGGATGCGGCCGAC
>JBEKGQ010000488.1:0-5751 GCA_050012715.1 Polyangiaceae bacterium | reverse complement strand
GGACCGGCTCGAACCGCGGTCGGACCGGCTCGAACCGCGGTCGGACCGGGTCGAATCGCAGTCGGACCGGGTCGAACCGCGGTCGGACCGGGTCGAATCGCAGTCGGACCGGGTCGAACCGCGGTCGGACCGGGTCGAATCGCGGTCGGACCGGCTCCAATCACGATTGCGGTCGGTCGAACGACGGCCGGACCGGGTCGAACTGCAGCCGGACCGGGTCGAATCGCGATTCCATTCGGTCGAACGATGGGCGGACCGGGTCGCGTCGCGGTCGGACCGCCTCGAGTCCCGGTTCTGGTCGGTGGAACGGCGGTTCGACCGGCTCGAATCGCGATTCGCCCGGCATGAGTCGCGGTCGGACCGGGTCGAATCGCGATTCCAGCCGGTTGAGCGACGGTCGGACCGGCCTCGAGTCGACGACCTCGTCGCCGTCGCTCCGTAGAGCGAGTCGGGGCAGGCGGTGCCCTTGCGCGCCGCCAATCCCTGCCGTACATACTGAACCGCATGGTTCAGTATGCGGCGGCCCGCCTCGATGCCTCCTTCGCCGCGCTCTCGGACGCCACCCGACGCGGCGTTCTGGAGCAGCTCGGACGTGCCGACGCTTCGATCACGGACCTCGCCGAGAGGTTCCAGATGACCCTCACGGGCATGAAGAAGCACGTCGGCGTCCTCGAGCAGGCCGGGCTCGTCGCCACCGAGAAGGTCGGGCGCGTGCGGACCTGCAAGCTCGGCGCGCGCCGACTGAAGGAAGAGACGGCATGGCTCGAGAGGTACCGCCAGCTATGGGCCTCACGTTTCGACGAGCTGGACGAGGTTCTGGAGGAACTGAAACGGAAGGAGAAGTCCGATGGACGCAAGAAGAGAAAGTGAGCCCACCCTCGTGAAGAACCGCACGACGGTGGAACGGCCGTCCGAGCGCGAGATGGTCGTCACGCGAACCTTCGACGGTCCGGCGCGCCTCGTGTTCGAGGCGTGGACCAAGCCCGAGCTGCTGAAGCGGTGGTGGGCACCCAAGTCGACGGGCGTGTCCCTGCTCTCCTGCGAGGCTGACGTTCGGGTCGGGGGCCGGTACCGTTTCGTGTTCGGCCACGGTGGCTCGACCATGGCGTTCTTCGGCAAGTACGTCGAAGTGACACCGCACTCGCGTCTCGTCTGGACCAACGAGGAAGGTGATGGCGGTGAGTCCATCACGACGGTGACCTTCGAAGAAAAGGGTGGCAAGACGCGGCTGGTCATGCACGAGCTCCATCCCTCGAAGGAAGCTCTCGACGCTGCCATCGGCGCCGGGGAAGGAATGCGTGAGACGTTCGAGCAACTTGACGAGCTTCTCGTCACCCTGAGGGCCTCTCGATGACCATCCTCTTCGCAAGATCATGGGACTCCTGACCTTCGCGCTCACCGTCACGCTCGACGGGTGCCACGACCACCGCGAGATGATCGCGGACGACGAGCTGCTCGACTACTTCACGCAGCTGATCGGCGAGGCCGGGGCGATGCTGTACGGGCGCACCACGTACGAGCTCATGGAGGACGCCTGGCCGGCGGTAGCGCGCGACGAGAGAGCGCCGCGTGCGATGCGGGAGTGGGCGCGCACGCTGGAGTCCATGCCGAAGTACGTCGTGTCGGCGTCGCGCCGCGACTTCCCGTGGAAGAACACCTTCCGCATCGAGGGGGAGCTCTACGACGTCGTGCGGCAGCTGAAGGAGGAGACGCCGCGAGGCCTCCTCGTGGGCAGCCCCATGCTTTCGGCCGCGCTCGAGCGGCAGGGCCTGATCGACGAGTACCGCATCGTCGTCCACCCGGTGCTCGCCGGCCACGGGCCGACCTTGTTTCAGGGCCTGGAGCGCTCGCGGCGCCTCGGGGTCGTCTCGACGAATCACCTGAAGTCCGGCGTCATGGCGCTCCATTGCCGCCGCCACGAGGGATGACTCGTCGTTCGCGCGCGCCTACGCCTGGAATAGGGCGCCGGGAGCCCGTGTCATGAGCACGACCCATGAGAACGACGCTCGCCGCCATGGTCGGAGCCTGCGTCCTCGCCGCGTCCGCGACGGCCGTCGCGCAGGAGACGGCGGCGCCCGCCGCGAGTCCGCCGGTGGCCCTCGTCACCGGCGCCGTGCTTCTCGGCGTCGCCTACGTTCCGAGCTACGCCGCGTGGCTCGGCCAGGCGCTCCAGCAGACGCAATGCCTCGGCACCGCGCAGGGCTGGGGCATCTTCTCGTGCAATCACGTGAGCGAGCGCACGCTCGCCCTCCCGCTGGTGGGTCCCTGGACGACGCTGGCCAGCGGACAGCTCCCTGGCGGGCAGTGGACGGGGGGACAGAAGGCGGTGCTCGTCGCCGACGGCGTCGCGCAGGACCTCGGCTTCGCCCTCGCCGCGTACGGCGCGATTCGCCTGCTGACGGCACCGCGCCATCCCGGACCCGCGGAGCCTCCGCCGGCCGTCACCCTCGAGCCTGGAGCGGGGAGGGCGATGGCCGGGGTCACCACCGTGGTGCGGTTCTAGCGTCTGCGCCTGCTCGGCCGGCCGCGTGCAGCGTACGCTGCGTCGGACGGAGGACGACCATCATGGCGGCAACGACGAAGATCGCGATCATCGGCGCGGGCAACGTGGGTGGGGGCCTGGGCATCTGCCTCTCGAACCGCGGGCTTCCCGTGAAGTTCGGGGTGCGACCGGGCACCGACGTGAAAGCCGTGCTCGACGGGTGCAAGGACGCGACGGCGGTCAGCCCCGAGGAGGCGGCGGCCTGGGGAGAGGTCGTGTTCCTCGCGGTGCCGGCGACGGTGGCGCTCGACGTCGCCCGTTCGCTCGCCAGCGCGCTGGCGGGGAAGGTCGTCGTCGACTGCAACAACCCCCTGGTTTGGAAGGAAGGCCCGGTCTGGACACCGCCGCCCGAAGGATCTCTGGCGGCGGCCATCGCCGAGGTCGCGCCGGGGGCGCGGGTGGTGAAAGGCTTCAACACATTCGGCGCCGAGTACCACAAAGACCCGGGGCGCTCCGGCGTAGCGGCCCAAGTCTTTCTCGCCGGCGACGACGCCGTCGCCAAGAAGCTCGTGACGGAGGTGGCCACCACCGCCGGCTTCCGGGCCGTCGACGCCGGGCCGCTGCGCAACGCCGCCGTCCTGGAGAACGTCGCGATGCTGTGGATTCATCTGGCGACGGTGGGCGGGAAGGGGCGCGACTTCACGTTCATCATGCAGACGGCGGGAGCGCGTTCCTGACGGGACGGCATGACCGCGCTGCTCCTCGCCGTCGTCACGTTCTTCTCCACGGCGCTGGGGGGACTCTTCGCCTTGCACCGGCGGCGCCACCTCTACCTCGTCATGGGCGCGGCGGCGGGCCTGCTCATCGGCTCGGCGCTTCTGGACCTCCTGCCGGACGCGCTGGGCCTCGTCCGCGATCGCGGTCGGGCCGGCGTCACGGTCATCGCGCTGGCGGCACTCGCGGGCTTCCTCGTCTTTCTCGCTCTCGACCACGCGGTGCACTACGCCGCCGCGGGCCACCAGGAGCACGGCGCTCGCGCCTTCGGGACCGTGGCCGCCCTGGGGCTCACGGTGCACAGCTTCTTCGACGGGCTCGCCATCGGGGCCGCGTTCGAGCAGAGCGCGGCGCTGGGGGCTCTCATCGGCATCGCCGTCATCGCGCACGACTTCGGAGATGGCGTATCGACGGTCGGCGTCTTGCTCGGCTCGCGCGCGACCGTCCGCGCCTCCGTCGCGTGGTTGGCCGCGGACGCCGCGGCCCCGGTGGTGGGGGCCCTCGCGGCGCGGGCGCTCCACTTGCCCCGCGCGCTGCTCGCGGACCTGCTCGGCTTCTTCGCGGGGACGTTCCTCTTCGTCGGCGCGGCCCACCTGCTGCCAGAAGCCGCGCACGAGGGCCGCAAGCTGCCGCTGGCCGTGACCGTCGCCGGCGGCATCGCCTTCATCGGCGTCGCGACCTGGCTCGTCCAGCGCTGAACCGACCCGCCGCCGCCGGCGAGCTCAGGGCTCGAACGCCCCAATGGACGGGGGCTGAGGGCGCGCGACGTACGCGTAGTCGAAGGGTGCGAAGTCGGTGCTCGTCCCGGCGTGCGTGGCGGGGTTGCTCGCGGCGATGCCGAAGTCCTGCGCCGTCAGGGTCCCCGTCGCGGTCTCCGCGGCGAGCCCCGGATCGACGCCGAAGAGGTTCGATCCGGTGGGGATGGTCGTGTAGCTCGTCGGCGTCGTGACGCAGTTGCTGCTCGTCAACGGGGCGCCGGTCTTCCGCGTGGCGACGAGGTTGTTCGCCCAGACCGAGCCCCCGGTGATTGACACGCCGGCCGACGAAGGGCCGCAGCGATCGGCGATGGCGACGGTGGTCTGGTTGGCGGCGCTGCCGTTCTGCGCGTCCGGTCCGAGGACGACGATGTTGTTCGAGATCGCGTTGCCGTTGCCCCAGCTCACGATCTCGGCGCCGCCATACTGTTGCGCCTGCGTGTTGTCGTCGAAGAGCGTGTTGTTCCGGATCGTGACGTGGCTGGTGGGCTGGGCGCCCGCGGCCTCGATGCCGCGCCCGCCGTTCTTCCAGATCACGTTGTTCTCGACGAGGGTCTCCTGCGCGTACGGCGTCGTCCCGTACGTCGGGTCGGCGTAGTCGAACGAGTCGAGGATGATCCCTTCGCCGTCGGTCTGGAGGGCGGCGGCGATGTCGGACTCGATGTTCGCGTACGAGAGGTTGTTGCGGACGACGATGTGAAAGCCCGGCTGCGTGTCGGAGGCCTGCATCTCCCAGAGATCGATGCCGCTGTCGCCGTAGTCGCTGCGCGTCGCGTTGTCGTGGACGATGTTGCCCTCGAACCGGACGTAGTCCGCGTGGAGCGCGCCGAGGCCGGCGCCGCCGCTGTCGTGGGCGATGTTCCGGATCGCCGCGATGTGGTGGTAGACGACGACCTTGCCCCCGCTGAGGGTGTTCGTGCCGGCGGTGAAGGCGCTCCCGGTGCTCGTGTCCTCGAGGTCGAAGCCGTCGACCATGACGTAGCTCGCGTTGACCATGAAGCCGTTGTAGGCGTCGGTGCTGACCACCTTCGCCCCGCCCGGTGACGCCGACCGGAAGACCACGTAACCGGTGCACGTGTCGGCGGAGCCGGACGTCGTGACGAGGACCGTCTCGTCGTACGTCCCGTCCGCCACCGTGACGCAGTCGCCTCCCTTCAGGGCGAGCTTCGTGGCGGCGCCGATGGTGAGGAGCGCGTCGGCCACCGACGTCCCGCCGTTCGAGTCATTGCCCGTGGGGGCGACGAAGTACTGGTTTTTGCAGGTGTAGAAGCCCGCGTCGACGCCGAGACCTGCGGCGCAGCCGTTGCCGGGCGTCACCGTCGACCCGGCCTCGGGCAGGCCGGCCTCGCCGCCGCCGCTGCCTCCGTCCGTACCGGGGGCTCCGCCGCCGTCGGGCGTGACGCCGCCGCCGGCGTCGGAGGTCGTGCCCCCTTCGGCGGACGTTCCCGCATCGGCCGCGCCGCCCTGCGCGCCCGAGGACCCGCCGCACGAGCCCAGCGTGGCCACCGCGAGGAGGGCCACGAAGCGATGCTCGCGGTGCGCCATGAACCAAAGGATATATCTTCCACCCGGTGCACACCCTCGCGGCGAGCTGCCCGCGCTGCGCTTCCGCCATGCGCACGGCGCCCGGCTCGACCGAGCTGCTCTGCGGCACCTGCGGTCAGCGAGCGCCTCCCGGCGAGACGGGCCGCGGCGGCGCCTACGAGGCGGCGGCCCGCGAACGCGGCAGGACGGACGCCG
>JBEKGQ010000487.1:0-5769 GCA_050012715.1 Polyangiaceae bacterium | reverse complement strand
CGCGGGTGGCGGCACCGACCGCGGGCTCCCGCCCTCCATCACCATCTCGAGGCTGCTCGCCAGCGAAGCCCGCACCCCGCTCGTCACGACCGCGCTCTCCTTCACGCGCGTCAGCTCCGCGATCATCGCCTCCGCGTTGTCCGGGCGCTTCTCGGGCTCCTTCGAGAGGAGCCGCGTGACGAGCGCCTCGACCTCGGCGGGGATGCGCGCCTCGGGCGCCACCTCGCTGAGGAGCTTCGCGGGCGTCTTGATGTGGCGCGCCATGACGACGATGGCGTCATCGTCGGTGTAGGGCGGGCGCCCCGCGAGCATGTGATAGAGGATGACGCCGAGCGAGTAGAGGTCGCTGCGCGCGTCGAGGGGCTTTCCCTGCGCCTGCTCGGGCGACATGTACCGGGGCGTGCCGAACACCGTGCCGGCCTGCGTCTCGACGACGTTCATCGCCTCGTTGTCGCCCTGGAGCATCTTGGCGATGCCGAAGTCGAGGACCTTGACGATCTCCTCGTACTTGTCGTTCGTCCGGACGCGCGCGAAAAAGAGGTTATCCGGCTTGAGGTCGCGGTGGATGATCCCCTTGGCGTGCGCCTCGGAGAGCGACCGGAGGGCTTGCTTCGTCGTCTCGATCGCCTCCTCGACCCCGAGGCGCCCGACGCGCTTGATGCGCTGCCCGAGCGACTCGCCCTCGAGGAGCTCCATCGCCAGGTAGAAGTCGCCGTTCTCGCTCTGCCCGAAATCGAAGACCGTCACCGTGTTGGGCGACGTGAGGAGGCTGTTCGCGCGCGCCTCGCGGAGGAAACGCGCGCGGCTCACCTCGTCGATGGCGCGGTCGCTGCGGAGGATCTTGATCGCGACCTCGCGCCCGATGGGCGCCTGCTTGGCCCGGTACACGGTGCCCATCGACCCGGCGCCGAGGCGGGCGAGGATCGAGAAGCGACCGGCGAGGACGCGCCCCAGCATGGGGTCGCCGTCCGCGGCGGCGAGATCCGCGACCTTGACGAGGGGGGCGCCGTCGTCGGGGCAGATGGGCCGAGGTATCCCCTCGTCGAACCGCCGTTGACACTGCTGGCACACGTACCCCTTGGCAGCGCGCAGGGGCGGACCAGTGTCGTCCGGAGGACGGGCGGCGGCGGGGTGGGACAAGTACCTGGCGGTAATGTTCGCGCGCGCGCGCAGGCGGCGCAAGGTAAGCGTGAGTCGTATCCGGAATCTGCTGCCAGCAGACCTCAGGTGGCGGGCGTCGTCATCGTGCCGTGCTCAGCGGAGCGGGAGCACGTTGCGCGGGTCGCAGACAACGCTGTTTTCGTTGGCGATCATCGCGGCGCCCCCGCCCCAGCCCGAGGTGGCGAGCTTGGCGACGTCGACGCCGGTCCGGACGCGCCGCGCTTCGAGGTGCAGGTGGACGAGCTCGGGAGATCCCGTGTCGCCCACGAAGCCGACGAGGTCCCCCTCCTTGAGATGGCTGCCGACCGCGAGGCCGGGCGCCGGGGCGTCGAGGTGCCCGAACAGGAGGACGTAGTCGCGGAGCTGGCCGCCTTCCCGCAGCGCGTGCCGCGTGATGACCGTCGTCCCGAAGAGCGACCCGACGAAGACGACCTCGGCGTCGCCCTCCTGGTGCTCGAGCGGGAGCATGGCGATGGGGGTCCCTTTCTTCTGCGGAAGGTCGACCGCGCCGTGGCCGACGTGGCTGAGGCGCCGCCCGCGCCGCTGGCTCTCGTCGGGGCGGTCGAGGTCGTAGCCGCTGACGACGCAGCCGTGGGTGCACGGGATGGGGTAGCGGTAGGCGTCGTAGTCGGCGGGCCGCTCGGGGCGGCGCGGGATCTGGTCGTAGACGATCCACCGGCCGCGCTTGTCGTGGTGGGCGTTGGGCTCCGCCTCGGCTTCGGGCCCGTCGTCGTCCCCGGGGAGGCGCACGCAGACCTCGCCGTCGGGCAAGGTGTCGACGGGACAGAGCGCGGGCGAGAGCGGCGCTTCGGCGGCGGTGGCCGCGGAGGGAGCCGCCGCCGCCGCGACGTGCACCGACGCGCCGTGCGCCGCGCCGCCGCCGAGCGAGAGGAGCGCGACGAGCGCGAGGGCGGCACCGAGGGGCGTCGCGTCGTTCACGCGAGTCATAGTGCCAGCGCGGGCGCGGCATTCCCAGCTCGCGCGGAGGACTCGCACGGGAACCGCGTGCGGTGGAACGTCGTCCGGCTATGCTCGCCACCACGATGCCCGAACTCGCTGCCACGCTCACGGCGCTCTTCGACGCGGAGCGCGCGGTCCGCGCCGCCCACGACGCGCTGGTCGACGCCGAGCCGGGGGGGGTGCTCCCGCTCCTCGAGAAGACGACGCACGACGCGCTGACGCTCGACGAGCTCGATGAGGACGAGGCCTCGCTGCGCCTCGTGCGGGTGGCGGCGGTGCTGGGCGAGATGCAGGGGCCGCGGGTGGTCGATCTGCTCGTGGACATCCTCGGGTGCGACGAGCCGGAGGCGCGGCACGCCGCGGGCGAGGCGCTCGAAGGGCTGGCGTTCGATCGATTCAAGGAGGTCGCCCAGGGGGTGGAGCGCGCGCTGGAGCGCTTGCCGGAGGGGAGCCCGGCGCTGTCGGAGCTGCCGTATCTGCTGGCGCAGGTGCCGGAGCCGGGGGTGACGAAGCTGCTCGCGCGGTTCCTCGCGCACAAGGACGCCGACGCGGTGGCGTCGGCGATCGAGGCGCTGGTGGAGATCGGGGATCCGGCGGGGCTTTCCATGCTGGACGCGCTGGCGGGCGACAAGCGGAAGGTGCAGCTCGAGGACGAGGGCGGGACGGAAGGGGAGGCGACGCTCGGCGAGCTGGTGGCGGAGGCGAGGACGCTCCTCTCCAAGGAGGAGGCTTGAGCGCCGAGCCGTCGGGCGCGCACCGTCCGCCGACGCCGCCCTCGGGGATCGCGCGGGGGCGCGTGCGCCTGGGGCCGGCGGAGGCGGCGATCTTCGAGACGTTCGTGGTGCCGCGGTACCTGTCGCTCTTCGGGGAGCTGGCGCTGGAGATGATGGCGGAGAGCGAGGAGGCGCAGGTCGCGCACCTCTATTGCCGCACGGGCTACCCGGACCGCGGGATCGCGCTGAAGCTGCCCGGTGCGCACGTGATCGGCGTGGACGCGTCGAAAGCGGCGCTGGAGCTGGCGCGGGCGAAGGCGTCGACGATGCCGGGGATGGTGAGCGAGTACCGGGTCTTCGACGAGCTGCCGACGTCGCTGCCGGCGTCGGCTTTCTCGCACGCGCTGACGCTGCATCCTCTGGCGAACCCGGACGAGCGGGCGAAGGTGCTGGCGGAGTTCGCTCGGGTGCTGGCGCCGCACGGTCAGGCGATCGTGGCGATGCCGCTGCGCGGGAGCTTTCAGGAGCTGGCGGATCTGCTGAGGGAGTACGCGCTGAAGTTCGACGATCACGAGGTGGGGCGCGCGACGGAGGAAGCGTCGATGGTGAGGCCCACGGTGGAGATGTTCGGCGCGGAGCTCGAAGAGGCGGGGTTCGACTACGTCGACGTGAGCCTGCGGCCGACGACGCTGGGTTTCCAGAGCGGGCGGGACTTCTTCGAGGATCCCGTGGCGCGGCTGCTCATTCTGCCGGAGGCGCAGCTCAACCTGAACCTCATCGACCCCGAGAAGGCGTTCGACTACGTCCGCGAGGCGATCGACAAGTACTGGAGCGACGGGACCTTCGAGCTGACCGTCAACGTCGGCTGCGCGACGGGGCGACGGATCCCCTGAGGGCTTAGAACGGGCGAGACGGCGGGGGCGCAGGGCGAGAGGGAAGGGGCGCAAGGCGCAGGGCGAGAGGGAAGGGGCGCAGGGGGAGAGGGAGCCGCGGGGCTTCGCCCGATGCCGGCAGGTCGAAACGCAGCCGTGCCAGCCACACCCGCCCACGCCTGCGCTTCGACCCGCCGACGCCGGGCTCTTTGCCCGTCCGCGTATCCTGGTCCCGCAGCCGTCCCTGCAGCTCGCGCAATCGCGACGGCTGGTCGTGCGGTCGTCCCCGCAGCTCGTGCAATCGGGACCGCTGGTCGTGCGGTCGTCCCTGCTGGTCGTGCAGTCGCGATTGCAGGTCGTGCAGTCGCGATTGCAGCGGGCGGCGAGCTACTCGCAGGTGCCGTTGATGCAGACGCCGGTCGCGCAGGCCTTGCCTTGCGCCGGGTCGCACTGGCTCCCCAGCGTGCCGGGCGCGGCGCAGACCGCGTAGATGCCCGTCTCGATGGTCACGTCGATGCAGGAGAAGCCCGACGTGCAGCCCGGGGCGACGGCGTCGAGGTCGCACGCGGGGTAGCAGTCGTGGTGGAGGCAGATCGAGGTGGCCGGGCAGTTGTTCGAGAGCTGGCCCTCGTCACCGTCGTTCTCGCAGGCGAACTTGGCGCCCTGGTCGGGGATGCACCCGCCGTTGACGCAGACCTGGCCCGCGGCGCAGGCGGCGCCGCCCTCGGCGGTGCTGCAAGGCGGGACGCAGTGGGCCTCGACGCAGACCGCGCCGCCCTGGCAGGTCGACGTCCCCGAGCCCGAGCAGGGCGTCGGGTTCAGGTTGCACACGCCGCGGGTGAAGTCGCAGCCGTAGCCGGAGGGGCAGGGCTGGGTCGAGCTGCACAGGGGCTCGCAGGTGCCATTGACGCACGAGTAGCCGGACACGTTGCACTGGGTCGTGTCGGAGCAGAGGTTGACCTGGGAGACGCAGGCGCCGTCGACGCAGTGCCCCGTCGTGCAGTCGCCGTCGTTGTTGCATCCGGTGACGACGATCGTGCCGGAATCGCTCGCCGACGACGAGTCGCTGCCGGAGGACGCGTCGCCGGAGGTGGTCGCCTCGCCCGCGCCGGAATCACCCGGCGCGGAGCTGTCGGAGCCCGTGCCGCCGTCACTGCCGCCGGAGGAGGAGCCGCCGGAGGAGGAGCCGGACGAGCTACCCTGATCGACGCACTGGGCGACGCCATTCGAGAGCTTGCAGACCTGGCCGGTCGGGCAGCCCGTGACGCTGCAGTCGTCGGGGGCATCGGCGCCCGAGTCGGGCGTGAAGGTCGAGCCCGGGTAGCAGGTGCCGCTGCTCTGATCGCACAGGTAGCCCTGGTCGCAGTCGCTGTCTTGCGAGCACGTCCAGTTGATGCAGGCGCCGGAGTACGTCGAATCGGGGCAGCTGTAGCAGCTGCTCCCCTGGCACACGCGGTTCTCGTTTCCGTAGATCGGGCAGCCCCAGAGAACCGCCGCCGCGCCAAGCATTGCAATGCCGAGAAGGAGTCGCTTCATGACCTCACCGATCCGGGTACACGTCGCCTATTCCCACGCGCCGCAGGAACTTTAGCAACGCACGTGCCTCGGAGCGAGCGGCCCCGTCATGCGAAAAAGGACGCCTCGGAGTTATTCCGTGTAGACGCTCGTTCACGAGCGCCCTCGGCACCCGGGTCACGGCCCGGTCACCGCCGCGTGTGCTTCATGCGCCGCCGCGCTCAGGCCGCGGAGGGATCGTTTGTCCCGGCCCGCACCTCCGGTCGAGGCATGCGCGGCCACCTCGCACCTGGGGCCGGTCGAACCGGCGCGCGGACGAATCGACAGCGTCAGAAGACGCGTGTTAACGTTCATCTCCGTAGGATGGCCGCCGCTTCCATGGTCTGCCGCACGGGGCATCGACCGCCGCCATCCGGGGTCTCGATGTCCCCGTCAGGCGCGGGTGTGTGATGGACGTCCAGTGCGAGCGTTGCAAGACGGAGTACGAGTTCGACGACGCGCTCGTCAGCGGCCGCGGCACGACCGTGCGCTGCACGAACTGCGGCCAC
>JBEKGQ010000486.1:0-5770 GCA_050012715.1 Polyangiaceae bacterium | reverse complement strand
GCGGGACCAGGCTACGAGGGCGGCCAAGAGCGGTTTTCTCGGGCTCTGCGAGGGGCTTCCGAGCGATTCGTCGGGCATCCGGCGGCGTCACTTCGAGATCGCGAACAACTCGCTGCACGAGCTCGTCGGCGCGGTCGATCTCGCGGACACGATCGGCGCCGTCGATGGCGAGGTCGCGGCGCAGATCCTCGCTCTCGCGGTTCGGTTCAAGCGGATGCTCCGCGCGCTGCCGCGGTGAAGGGCCTCCCGGGCTGCGCGTCGTCGCGCAGCCCGGTGAGCGGCTCAGCGAATCAGGCCGGCGGTGAGCGCGACGAAGCGATCGGCGTGAGCACCCCGACCCCGACCCCGACCACCACCATGGTCGGCGACCGCGACCGCGGTCACGCTTTGTCGCCCGACCGCGATGAGCTGGTGTGCTCGGATTGCTCGTCCTCCTCTCCCGCCTCGCGCTCGACGCGGCCCCCGCCCCCGCCGTCCCGCTCCTGCGCGATCCCCGGTTCCACGACCCGATGCCCGGCGGCGTCCTGGGCGGGTACGCCGGCGACACGGGGCTCGACATCGGCGGCTCGAGGCTCCCCGTCTACGCCATCGCTTCGGGCACGCTGGACTACGCCGAGTGGGGCCACACGCGCTGGATCGGCCCGCGCGACACGGCGTACTGCGCTCGCCTCACGCTCGACACCCCGATCCCGTGGCACGGCCACCAGATCACCCACGTCTATTACGCCCACATGTCCGCGCTCGAGCTCACGCAGCCGGAGAGCACCCCCGCCGACAAGCGCCGGCACGTCGCCGCCGGCGAGCGCCTCGGCACGAGCGGCATCGCCAACGGCTCCTGGCACCTGCACCTCGGCCTGCTCCTCGACGGCCAGGTCGAGCAGGACGACTGGGACTACATCCTCCGCGAGGACGAAGTGCGCGCCGCTCTCGGCGGCTACAAGAACGGCCAGCGGATCTAGGGAACCTGGAACACGAGGGGCTGGCTGCGCTCGGTGCCGATCTCCTGCGTGATGTCGAGGTAGTCCCCCGAGTGCGCGTACGGCGTCGCGTCCCAGCTTCCGCACGACGTCACGATCGCCCCCGTGACGGCCTGATCGTCGGGCACGGTGCTGCTCGGGTTGACGATCACGATGAGCGCCGCCGGGTCGGCCCCTCCGCACGGGACCGAGAGCTTCACGTGGTCCGCGTCGGGGCCTGGCCCGACGGTCGGATCCATCGGCGGCGGCAGCGGGAGCGTCGGGCTCGCGCAGGCGAACCCCAGCGCCGCGACCATCCCGATGGCGAGCACACGCCGGACCATGGTGCAAACTCCGTAGCACATCCCAAGCCACGGCGCTTTCCCGAGCGAATGGGCCCTTCGTGCCCCCGGTGTAGTCAACTCGGTTGCCTGGCCGCTCACCGGGTGGTCGGTGATTCGAAGATTGGACGCGGGACCGAGCGGCCTGATACTCGCGGAGAGCCCGCTCCCGCCTCGGCCGGCGGACGCGGGCGAATCGATGAACCCGGCAGAGCGTTGGACAGGTGTGGAGCGCATCGAAGCGGATTCCCAGGCGGGAACGCGGACGTGGGCTCGCGCGTGGTGGAGCTCCTGGGCGCGTCCCCTTCCCTTCGCCCTCCTCATGGCCGGCGCCCTCGTCGCCCGCCGCGGAAAGGACGTCGACCTCGTCGCGTCGAGCCCCGAGGCCGCCCTCGTCGAGGCGCTGGGGGCCCGTGGCCTCCTCTGCGAGAACGACGACGTGGCCTGGATCGTCGGGCCGAAAGGAGTCGCCGGGAGCATCACCGGCGGCGGCAAGGCCCTCGTCCGCGCCCGCACCAGGGACGAGCCGAACGACCTCTACCTCGTCGACGTGCGCTTCTCGCCCGAGGGCGTCGTGCTCGAGGTCGGCGACGCCTACGACGTGAGCGACACGAGCGGCGTCGACGAGTCGCGTCCCCTCGTGCGCGGGCACCGCGCCGCGTACACGACGGCGGCCGACGGCCTCTACAACGGCGTTCACGTCATGGACCTCGATGGACGCTCCGCCGGCTCGTACACGGCGTTCACGCGCGTGCAGCGCGGGCAGCTCGCCATCACGAACCTGCAGCAGACCGGACAGACCGCCGGCGTCGTGCGCGACACCTTCGCCCTCGACCCGGTGGCCCACCGCGCGACGGTCGCGTGGCGCGACGACGGGAGCCTCGACGTCCAGGCCGACGACCACGCCATCGTGCTCGATCCGGTCGGGGTGCGCGCTATCTCGGGCGAGGCCTACGTGCGCATCGTGCCCGACGAGAGGGCGCGCCCCGGCAACGTCGTCACCTGGGCGGTCGACCGCGTCCGGGCCATGCCGTCCTTCGGCGACGACCGCATGCAGTGGGTCAAGGCGGTCGCCTTCACCGCGCTCGACAAGTGGAACGCGCGGTTCGCCGGCGGCACGACGGCGCAGGACATCACCGACGAGCTCGGCCTGCCGACGGCGCCCGCGACGCAGGCGCCGACGTTCGGCGACCCCGAGGTGGGCTGGCCGCCGTCGCCGATGAAGGTCCCCGTCTCGCCGCCGCTCCCCGGCGAAGGCCAGTGGATCGCCCTCGACCGCGACCCGTTCATCACGCCGACGCCGGCGGGCACGGCGCCGGCCTTCGTCACGTCGTTCGTGCGCCCGGACGTCCACCGCCAGGACGTGCGCGTCTACGTGACCCTCTGGGACCCCCGGCAGATCGCGCTCCACATGGAGGCCGGCACGACGGAGCCCATCAGCGCGAGCGGCGAGCACGGCCCGGGGATGATCCCGCGCACGCCGGAGGTGATGAAGCACGTCGTCGCCGCCTTCAACGGCGGCTTCCAGGCGCAGCACGGCGAGTACGGGATGCAGGCCAACGGCATCGAGTACCTCCCGCCGAAGCCGTACGCCGCGACCGTCACCGAGCTCCGCGACGGCTCGAACACCTTCGGCACGTGGCCCGACTCGCCGGTCATCCCCGACGGCGTCATCGCGTTCCGGCAGAACCTGACCGCGCTCGTCGAGTTCGACCGGGTCAACCCCTGGGGCCGAAACTGGTGGGGCGGCACGCCGCCGGGCTGGCCCGACCAGATCCACAGCGCGCGGAGCGCCATCTGCCTCACGAAGGACGACTTCGTCGGCTACTTCTACAGCGCGAGCATCTCGGCCGAGGACCTCGCCCAGGGCATGCTCGACGCGCAGTGCGTCTACGGCATCCACCTCGACATGAACCCGGGCCACGCCGGCTTCGAGTTCTACGACGTCGCCCCCGACGGAGCCCTGCCGGCGATCGAGCGCCCGCTCCAGAGCTCCTGGGAGGCCGAGGGCAAGGTCCCGGACATGGCGGGCTGGGTGTTCCGATCGCGCCGGATGATCAAGGGCATGGGGCACATGCTCTTCCCGCGGTACATCCAGCGCGAGCAGCGGGACTTCTTCTATCTGACGGCGCGGCCCATCCTCCCGGGCGCCCCCATCCCGGCGGGCCCCGGCGCCGAGGCGGACGAAGGGACGTGGCGGATGCGCGGCCTGCCGCAGCACGGGTTCCCGTACGCGCTGGCGACGACGTGGGTCCACGGTGGGGGGCTCAAGCTGCGCGTCGTGCGGGGCGATCCGCGGACGATGAAGCCGCAGGCCAGCGGCGACCCCGACGCGCCGGTGGTGCTCACGCTGTCGGGACCGGCGACGGGCGACGTGTCTCTGTGGTGGGCGAGCGGCGTCTTCTCGGTGGCGGTGGCGGCCCCGGTGAAGGGCGCGACGCGTCTCGTGGGGGGATACCCGGCGAACGCCGCGGCCGCCGCGACCGGTCTGGCCGCGGTGGGGGTGCAGGACGAGGACGGGATGCTGGTGTGGGTGGAGCTTCCCCCGGAGGCGAAGCCGGACGCACGGACGGCGGCGGCGATGGACGAGGTGCTGGAGCGGCTCGGATGCTCGACGCGGATGGTCGTGACCGGAGACGCCCGGGCGCTGCTCGGCGGGTCGCTCGACGTCTCCGGGACCGCCGTGGCGGCTCTGCCGACCGGCGGGGCGCGGCTCGTCCGCGCCCACGCCCCCGACGCTCACCCCTTCCCGGAGAAGACGCCCCTGGTCGACATCGAGGTGTGGCGCCCCCTTCAGGCGAAGCGGATTCGCTACTTCTATAAGCCCACCCCCGCCGCGTCCTCCTCGGCGTCGCCCTCGACCTCACCGTCGCCGACCGTGTCTCCATCGCCCACGCCTGCGCCCGGCACCCCCGCGGGGAGCGCGATTCGCGTACAATCGCCTCGGTGATGCAGCGGCAGGCGTTCGGCCGGTACGAGGTCTTCCAGCGCATCAGCATGGGAGGCATGGCCGAGGTCTTCCGCGCCATCCACACGCCGAGCGGCACGATGGTCGCGCTGAAGCGCATCCTGCCGGAAGTCTCCGAGGACGAGGAGTTCATCAAGATGTTCGAGGACGAGGCGCGCATCGCCTCGCAGCTCGAGCACCCGTACATCGCGCGCTGCCTCGACTACGGCCACGTGGACGCCGAGTGGTTCATCGCGTTCGAGTACGTCTCGGGCAAGGATCTGCGGGCCCTCTTCAACACGTGCTCCAAGAACGGCGAGGCGCCCCCGCTCTGGTTTCTCTGTTACGTCTTCGGCCGCATCGCCGAGGGTCTCGCCTACGCCCACGCCCGCAAGGACGCGAACGGCGAGCCGGTGTCCATCGTGCACCGGGACGTGAGCCTCCAGAACATCATCGTCTCCTACGACGGCGACGTGAAGCTCATCGACTTCGGCATCGCCAAGGCCGCGGGCAAGCTGTCGCGCACCCAGGTGGGCAGCATCAAGGGCAAGTTCGGCTACATGAGCCCCGAGCAGGTCCGAGGCCTCGAGGTCGACCTCCGGGCGGACATCTTCGCCCTGGGCATCTGCTTCTGGGAGCTCATCACCCTGCAGCGCCTCTTCAACGCCGAAAACGAGCTCCTCGTCATCGAAAAGGTGAGGAGTCTCCGGGTCGAGCCCCCGAGCCGTTACAACCCCCGGTGCCCCCCGGAGCTCGACCGCATCGTCCTCAAGGCACTCGCAAAGGACCCGGACGAGAGGTACCGTGCAGCTAAAGACGTCTACAGAGATCTCAATCACGTCGCAGGGAGCCTTGGGCTAGCGTCCCGCGAGCAGATCGCGCAATACATGCGGCGCGCGTTCCCCGATGCCCGCCAGGGCTCCGATGGCGGTCTCGCAGGTGGCGCGCGACAGGTGCGGGAGATGGGTAATATGGCAACGCAGAACGATAAGGGCAGCTCGGATCTCGATATTTTCGAGGGCCTGGGCAAGAAGGCGGCGACGGCCCGCCCGCCCGCGCCGCCGCCGAGCTCCCGGGTCTCGGCCCCCCCTCCTCCCGTCCGGGCCCCCGATCCGATGAAGCGCACGCTCCTCGGCGTGAACGCCCCCGCGAACATGACGCCGGCGCCGCCCGCGCAGGCGCTCCCGGTTCCTTCGTCGCACGGTCCCGCCTCGCGGACCCCGCCGCCTCCCCCCGGTCGTGGCTCGCTTCCCCCGGTCGTCGCCCCGCCGCCACGCGGCGCGAGCGCCCCTCCGCCCCCTCCCCAGTCGGCGCGCGTGCAGGCCGCCGCCGTGGCGGCCACCGCCGCTGCGACCGCGCCGAACCCCAGCCCCGCCGTCGACATGGACTGGGACGACGAGGACGAGGCGACGCAGATCTTCGACAAGGCCGATGAGCCGACGATGGCCGGCCAGGCCACGCCGCCCCCGGCGGCCGGAGCGCCCCCGCCCACGTCGCTCGCCAAGCCCAAGTCGACCCTCCTCGGG
>JBEKGQ010000485.1:0-5772 GCA_050012715.1 Polyangiaceae bacterium | reverse complement strand
CCGGCGACTTCTGCTTCGGGAACTTGAGCTTCTTCACCAGCTCGCCGACGCACTGGGTGACGTCGCCGTCGGTCATCGACGAGCCATCGTCGCGCCACACGCGAACGGTGCCGTCGTTGGTGATGACGAAGCGGATCTTCACCTCGCCGTTCGTCGAGCCGTCGCGCTTCAGGCCGGCCTTGAAGCACGCCTGCACCTTGCCCGTGACCGGACGCATCGTCTTCATCACGTCCTTCGGCGTCATCTGGTGCGAGGCCATCCAGGGATCGTCGCCCCCCGTCGGCTTGAGGTCACCCGAGCTCGACGCCGGAGCGCTGGCCGCGGGAGGCGGCGCCGCCGGCGGGCTCGAGTCGGCCGGGGCCGCCGCCGCCGAGTCGGCCGGGGCGCTCGACGAGTCGTCCCCCTTCGGCTTCGCGGAGGCCGTGTCGTCCTCGTCCTTCGGCTTCGGCGTTCCGCCGCCGCACGCGACGGCGGTGAAGGCGAGACCGGCGACGACGGCGAGCGCGGGGACGAGCATGGCGGCGCGGGGGAGCATCGGCATGCCGCCTCTCCTACCACGCTCGGGCGCGCGCCTGGATGAACGAGTAGAAGAAGACGCTGTTGGGATCGCGGGCCACCCGGTCGAGCTCGCGGGTCATCCCGTCGACCACGTCCTGCGAGACTTTCCCGGCCTGGAGGAGCGCCGGGGAGCCCGACAGGAGGAGGTCACTCCAGTAGGAGAGGAACTCTGCGCGCTCCCCGGGCGCGCGGTTGTCGAGGTGAAATGTTTTCACCTCCGTCGTCACGTCGCGGTAGCCCACCGACGAGAGCAGGTTGCCGAGCTTGGCGCCGACGAAGGGGTCCCCCCCGAGCTCGATCTGCCGGTCGTTGTAGGCCATCCAGTAGCGCAGCGTGTCGGGGCTGTAGGGATCGATGAAGAACGTCGCGTTGAGGACCTCGCTGCACACGATCGGCGCCCCCGGGGCGAGCACGCGCCGCACCTCTCCCAGCACGCGCGGCGGGCTCGGGACGTGCTCGAGCACCCAGCAGAGGAAGGCGCTGTCGAAGCTCTCCGGCTCGAGCTCGAGCTTCTGCGCGTCCATCTTGCGGATGTCGAAGCGGCCGGCCGCCCACGGCAGGGTGCCGAGGAACCGCCGCGCCTCGGCGAGCTGCTCGTCGTTGATGTCGATGCCGGTGACGTGGATGTCCGGGAAGTGCCGGAGCAGGATCTCCGTCTGCGCGCCGACGCCGCAGCCCACCTCGAGGAGCCGCCGGCGGCGCCGGTACGGCAGGCGGTCGTGCACCATGGGCTCGAGGAAGCGCGCCTGGCGGTGGAGGCGCTCGCGCTCCTCGGCGCTGTAGCCGTGGAGGTAGCCGTGCTCGGTGGTCACGGGGCGGGAGGATACCCCGAGAACTGGCGCCCCTGCCCGCCGGCTCACTACGATCCACTCCATGGCCCGTGTCGTCAGGCTCTCGTGGGAGGGCAGGGAGAGGTGCGCCTCGGAGGACGCGAGCCCCGCCGACGGGGCGACGGGGCCGACGCGCGCGTGGGCGACCGCCCCGGGCGACGGCTGGCTGCTCGAAGGGGACAACCTCGGGGTCCTGCGCGGCCTCGCGTCGACCCACGCGGAGGCCGTGACGCTCGCGTACATGGACCCGCCGTTCTTCACGAACCGCGAGCACGCGGCGTGGCTGCGCAAGGCCGGCGGCCCGCGCACCTCGCGGACTTCACGTGTCCGCGTCCACGCCTTCGACGACCGCTGGGCCGACCTGCCGGCGTACCTCGACGCGCTCGGCGCGCGCCTCGAGGCGACCCGCGAGCTCCTCGCGCCCCATGGATCGGTCGTCGTCCACGTCGACCCGAAGACGAGCCACTACGTGCGCGTCCTCGGCGACGAGATCTTCGGCGCCGACCGCTTCGTCAGCGAGATCGTCTGGCGCTACCGGCGCTGGCCGAGCAAGACGCCCAACTTCCAGCGCGTGCACGACGTGCTCCTCCGCTGGCGCAAGGACACCGGCGCGACGCCGCGGTGGAACCAGCCCTACGAGCCCCTTGCCGCCTCGACCCTGGCGACCTGGGGCACGAACAAGCAACGCGCCGTCTTCGAGAAAGACGGGCGGCGCGCCCGCTCCTCGTCGACCGCCGAGAAGACCGCCGGCGTCCCGATGGGCGATGTCTGGGAGATCGGCGTCATCGCCCCCATCGCCCGCGAGCGCACCGGTTACCCGTCGCAGAAGCCGGAGGCGCTCCTCGAGCGCATCGTGGGCGCGCTCTCGAACGAGGGGGACCTGGTGCTCGATCCGTACGCCGGGAGCGGGACCACGCTGGCGGTGGCGCACCGCATGGCGCGCGGCTTCGTCGGCATCGACGCGAGCCCGGTCGCGCTCCGGACGACGCGGGAGCGGCTCGAGGCGGCCGGCGGGTCGCTCGAGGAGCGGGCCTTCCCGCGTGCCGTCAAGGCGCGGGCTTCCTAGGGGAGCATGATCGCGGTGACGGTCGCGGCGCACTCCGGCCCGCGCGAAGCACGCGAAAAGCCTCGCGATGCCGTCGGCACCGGAGTTGCGTGGGCGCGGCGCTCGTGAGGTATGGCATGCATCGAAAGCTGGGAGCGGTCGTGGTCGTGTCCGCCTTGTGGGCGTGCGGGGGCGCGACGGCGGACATGCCGGACGGGGGCAAGACGGACGGAGGGAGCTCGTCGAGCTCGGGCGGGTCGAGCACCAGCTCGGGCGGGAGCTCCAGCGGCAGCGGCTCGAGCAGCAGCTCCGGGAGCAGCACCAGCTCCGGGAGCAGCAGCAGCAGCGGCTCCTCCAGCGGCAGCTCGTCGGGCGGCATGGATGCCGGCCGCGTGCCCACCAACCACCGCCCGAACGACGCCCAGTGCCTGACGACGCCGCCTCCCGGCGACTGCTCGCTCGGCGGCGGTCCCCCCGGCGAGTGCTCGAGCGACAGCAGCTGCACCGACGGCGGCGCCAACGGGCGCTGCGTCGAGTCCGGCGGAGGAGCCATCTACTGCAGCTGCACCTACGACACGTGCGCGAACGACGCCGCCTGCCCGAGCGACCAGACGTGCGCGTGCCACGGCTCGCCGTACGTCGGCGGCCAGGGCAACACGTGCACCCAGGGCAACTGCCGCGTCGACTCCGACTGCGACGGCGGCGCCGGGTACTGCTCGCCCGCGGAGAACACGATGTCGTGCGGCTCCCTCCTCGGTTACTACTGCCACACCGCCAGCGACCAGTGCGTCGACGACACCGACTGCGGGCAGTCGTCGCAGGGGGGCCCGCAGGTGTGCACGTACTCGACGACCACCAACCGCTGGCAGTGCCAGGTGGAAGGGCTGTGCGGGTGAGGTCGTAGCCGGCGTCAGCGCGGCGAGAACGCGATGGGGTAGACGACGCTCACGATCCCGCCCTCGGGCTGCGGAAACGTGAGGTTGCCGAAGGCCCGCACGACGCAGCTCACCGTGCTCGCGCTCGGGAGGTCCGAGCCGGCGTCGGCCGTGCTCGCGACCGAGCCGGCCCGGTCGATGACGAACTTCGTCGCCACGCGCCCGGCGAGCTGCGGATTGCTCCGCAGCCCGCTCTCGTAGCAGAGGCGGAAGCGGCCGAAGTTCTGGCGGACGATGCGGCGAATGACCTCCGGGGGCAGGCGTCCGTTCACCTGCACGGCGCCCTCGCGCAGGCTCGGCGACGACCTCGATCCGCCTCCGAAGCTGGTGCCGCCGCCGATCGTTCCGAGGCCGATGGTTCCCCCTTGCGCGCCTCCTTCGCCGACGCCGGAGAGACCGAGACCCCCTGCACCGAACGAGTCGCCGATGGCGTCGCCGAACATCGCGCCATGGACGGCGATCGGGTCGTCCGCCGAGGTGAGCGCCAGCCGGTCCACCGCGTCGACGGCGTCGGGAGCGGCGTCCGCGGTCGGCGGGCGGGCCGTGTCGGCCGTCGGCTCGGGGGCGGCGGGCGCGCAGCCGGAGGCGATGTCGCGGGACGGAACCGTGAGCCGCGCGAAGCCGCGCGGCAGGAAAGCGGCGTCGCCGAGGGTCACCGTCGTCAGCTCGGGCCCGCGGTCGACGACACGCACCGGCTTGCCCGCCGGGATGACGCCGACGACGTAGCGATGCGCAGCGGGCGTCGCGCCGGCCGCGGCCGCGATGGAGCCCGTGCTCGTCCAGTCCACGACGAGGCGGACGTCCGACGCGCAGGCGAGGAGCGACCCCGCGGCGGGGGTCGTCGCGTCCGCGGCCTTCGGCGGCGGAGGGGGCGGCTCCTGGGTCCCGGAGGACGACTCGGCGTCCGCGTCCCGCGAGAGCAGCCCGATCATCCCGAACTGCGCGGCCTCCGTGAACCGCCTCGGGGTCGGCGGGGGCTTCGGGACCGGTCGCACCGGCGGGGGCGGCACGACGAGCGAGCCGTCGACCCAGCCCGCGAGGTGCCCCATGCGCACGCGCGCGCGCTTCCCACGCCGCTCGAGGAGCGTCACCTTCACGTCGGAGTCGTCGGCGTCGATCGTGCCGCCGGGCGGACCGTCCACGTCGGCCGCGAGGGCCACGGGCTCGCGGCGACGAAGCACCATCGTCTTCGCCTCCTTCGACGCCACGAAGGCCGGCGGCACGTCACGCCCGAGGGTGCCGTCCGGATCGACGAGCAGGGACACCTCGTTGCACGAGGTCTCCCGCGTCGCCGCGCTCTCGGCGGGCGTGAAGCCGGCGACCGCGGGAGCGGGCAGGACGAGCTTGCCGTCGCGCGTTCCGGCCACCGCGAAGCGATCGCGCTTGCTCGCGTACAGCACCCCACCGAACGCGATCCACCGCGCGGCCGACACGCGCGTCGCCGGCTCCGTCGGGATTCCGCGCAGCGTCCAGCCGCCGGCGCGGACCTCGGCGAACGCCCCCGGCTCACCGAAGCCCACGGCGAGAACGCCCGCCCCCACCTTGCCGAAGACGTCGACCTTCGGCCGGACCGAGAGCTCGCCCGGGCCCCGGTCGAGCGGCCGCGTGAGCTCGCAGAGCTTCGCCGGCGCGGTGACGACGGTGAGGCCCTCCGGCTCCGGCGGCGGGGGAGGCGGGGCCGGAGCCGCCGACGCGAGGGCGACCGGCGCCGGAGGAGGGGCCAGAGGGGGCGGGGCCGAAGCGCAGCCGGTCAGGGAGAGGGCGACGGGGAGGACGAAGACGAGGGGCACGGCGTTCGGGCGCACGCGCGGAATGGTAGTAGGAAGCCCGGATGCAGACGAGGCTCGACTGCCGGGACGACCTGCTCGAGGTGCGCGCGCTCTATTCCGTCCAGGCGCTGGCGCAGATCGCGAACGTCTCGAGGGACATGCTCCGGCGCCTCCTGCGGTCGAGCGGCGTGACGTTCCTGCACGCGGGGCGCGTGCTCCTCGTCCCGCTCAGCGAGATCCGCAACAAGGTGCCACCGCTCTGGAAGACGCTCGAAGCCGCCGAGCTTTTGCGCCGCGGCCCCTGCCCGAACTGCGGCTTCGTCCCGCCGCAGATGGACGCGAATCGTCGGGTTCGCGCGTCTCGCGCGCGGGCCTCCCAAGGGTAGAGGGACACGAAGAGGGGCCGCGACGTCGCGAGCTCCGGGAGCCGCTCCAGGAGCAACGGGAGCCGCTCCAGGAACGACGGGAGCCGCTCCAGGAACAATGGGAGCCGCTCCAGGAACGACGGGAGCCGCTCCAGGAACAACGGGAGCCGCTCCAGGAACGACGGGAGCCGCTCCAGGAGCAACGGGAGCCGCTCCAGGAACGACGGGAGCCGCTCCAGGAACAATGGGAGCCGCTCCAGGAACGACGGG
>JBEKGQ010000484.1:0-5773 GCA_050012715.1 Polyangiaceae bacterium | reverse complement strand
ATCCGACTTGCTCTACGCCGGGCCCCTCTTCGTGCATCAGTTCTCGCATGCCTGGATCGACTTCCGGAAGATCCAGGACGCCTTCATGCGGGAGAAAGGCAGCGACTACTTCGAGAACACCTGCCGTGCGATCGATGTCCAGCGCGAGTATGCCCGCCGCGACCCGCAGCAGTGCGGCTACGGCCTCGATCGCTGGGGTCTGTCGGCGGGGGACGGCCCCGCGGGAGTGACCAAACCGGAGCACGGTCGCCAGCGCCGCTTCCTCGAGTACACGGCGCGCGGCGTCCCGTTCGGTCCGGACGATGGAACGATCTGCCCGGCGGCCTCGCTCGCGTCGCTGCCGTTCGCACCGGTGCACGCGCTGTCGGCCGTGCGCCAATTCCTCGAGCTTCATTCCGAGTGGACGAAAACGTGGCGGCTGCCGGGCGGTGTCAACGCGCTCGCGCCCGGACCAGACGAGCGCGGATGGGTCTCGGAAGGGTTCTTCGGCCTCGATCAGGGGCTCGTGGTGCTGATGATCGAGAATCACCGTTCCGGCCTGCTCTGGCGGTTGATGCGCGAGTGCCCTCCCGTCCGGACGGGGCTGCAGCGCGCCGGCTTCGAAGGCGGCTGGCTGTGACGCGAAGCCACGAGCCGTACGACCTGCTCATCGTGGGCGCCGGCCCGGCGGGTCTCGTCACGGCCCGCGCCGCGGTCGGCCAGGGCGCTCGCGTCGCGCTCGTCGAGCGTGGCCTGCTCGGCGGAGTCTGCCTGAACGTGGGGTGCATCCCCTCGAAGGCGCTCATTCGCACCGCCCGGCTCTATCACGAGATGCGAAACGCCGAGGTGCTCGGGGGCCGGACCCCGAGCGGGATCGTGGTCGACTTTCCCGCGGTGATGGAACGAATGCGCGGCATTCGCGCGCGCATGTGCCGGCGCGAGCCGGTCGAGAGACTGACGGCGATGGGCATCGACGTGTACGCGGAGCACGCGCGCTTCACGGGCGCCGATTCGGTCGTCGTGGGGGACCTCACGCTGCGCTTCGAGACGGCGCTCGTCGCGACGGGCGCTCGGCCCGCGCGCCCGCCCGTCCCCGGTCTCGAGGAGGCGGGCTACCTGACGTACGAGAACGTCTTCGATCGGACCGAGTGCCCGGCGCGGCTGCTCGTCATCGGCGGCGGCCCGACCGGATGCGAGCTCGCCCAGGCCTTCGCCCGCCTCGGATCGCGGGTCACCCTCGTCCAGAACGAGCCGATGTTCCTCGGCCGCGAGGAGCGCGACGCCGCGCAGCTGCTGTCCGACGCGCTGACGCGCGATGGGATCGCGATCCACCTCGACACGGAGACGATCGCCATCCGTACCGAAGGCCACGGCAAGATCGCGGACCTGAAGCGCGACGACACGCCGAACACGGTCACCGTCGATCAAATCCTCGTCGGGGTCGGGACCTTCCCCAACGTGGGCGACCTGGGGCTGGAAGCGGCGGGCGTGGCCTTCGACGAGGCGGACGGGATCGCCGTCGACGACTTTCTGCGGACCAGCAACCCTCGCATCTTCGCCGCGGGGGACGTCTGCGCGGGGACCGTGTTCCCGCACATCGAGAGCGCCGCGGGTCGAATCGTCGTGGCCAACGCGTTGAACGGCGGCCACGAGCGGCTGAGCGCGGAGATCATCCCGTGGTGCACCTTCACGGATCCGGAGATCGCGCACGTGGGGATGTACGTCACGGAGGCGCGCCGCAAGAACGTCCCGGTGAAGACCTTCACCATCCTGATGCACGAGGTCGACCGCGCCGTCGTCGACGGCGAGGAAGACGGCTTCGTGAAGCTCCACGTCCGGGAGGGCACGGCCGAGATCCTCGGGGCGACGGTCGTCGCCAGCCACGCCGGAGACCTCATCAACGAGATCTCGCTGGCGATGAGCGCCGGCCTCGACCTCCACGCCCTGGCGCGCGTCAACCAGCCCTATCCGACGCAGTCGCAGGCCATCAAGATGGCCGCGCGCGCGGGCGTCGAGCACCTCCGGCGATCGTCGAGCTCGACCGGCAGGTGAGTCGCCTCGGATAGCCGCGGCGTCTCCACCGACGCCTGGACCTTCCTTGCCCGGCAGGCGCAGATTACGCTCGCGATCGAGCATGCTCCTCCCACCGCCTGACTTCGCGCCGCCCGACTGGCCCGTGGTCGAGCCGGACTTGCTCATGGGGTACGTCGGCAACGTGCTCGTGATCCGGATTGGCGGTTCTCTGCCGGCGGCGTCCTTTCGCCGCTACACGGAGGAGTGGGCGCGGGCGGTCGACGCGCGCCCGAACGACGCCGCCGTCTTCGCGATGTACGACATACCCGAGTGGCCCGGCATGACGGCCGTACAGCGGCGCGACTGGAGCGCGATGCTCAAGAGCCGCGAGGCGATGCTGCGGCGGACTACCCGCGGCATGGTGCTCGCGTCGCCCTCGATCCTGACGCGGGGGGCCGCGCGGGCCATCTTCTGGTTGGCGCCACCGCCGTACCCGCACGCCGTGGTCGACACTCCAGGCGCCGCCTTCGCTCACATCGCGGGACGCGGGGGCGTGGCGGACGCTCTGTCCGGCCCTGCCTACGACGCGCTCGTGAGAGCGCGGTGGCGCTCCGCGACGTGAAGGTTCCTCCTCCTCGCGGAGCCGAGGGTAGCTCACATCCATCGCACGCGGGACCTGCCAGGTGGTGGTCGGTGTGGGGCCGTGAATAGGCGCGGGTCCCGTCCCACCGCGCGCTACTCGAAGTGCTCGTGCGGTATCGCCTGGACCAGCACCGCGAGCTCCTCGCGTTCGCGCGCGACGGCGGGCAGGTCGCCCGGCTCGGCACCGAGGTGCACGCGCTTGCCGGCGCGGGCGTCCGCGTACGTCGAGCACTGCGCGCGGTGGTCGCAGGTGGCGCAGAGCGTGCTCGGGCGCGGCGGGTAGTCGCCCCGGGCGATCTGCGCGGCGGAGGCGGGTGCGGGTCTAGGTGGGGACCTCTACAGATAGAATTGACACCGCGATCGGAAACGGGGACAGCCTTTCCGGGCGGCGCCCTCGGCCACCGCTGACCGCAACTTGCGGTGAGAGCCAACTCTCACTCCACGTCGGAGTACACGCTGCCCAAGCAGATCGCGTTCACCATCGACCGACTGCATCCGTAACGGCTCGCGAGATCCGCGTTCGTCGCCCCGCGGCGCCGGAGCCCGCGCATCTCACGCACCTGCGAAGCCGTGAACCGGCGTCCAGATCGCGGGCGCATCCGGCGCGGAGGGCGGAAGGCGACTGTCCGCGGCTGGTCGCTCGCCTTCTGCGAAGGCCCGCGTTGGGTCCGCGGTCCGCCGCTGGGCCTCAGCGGCTGCGGTTTCGGGATCGTTCGCCGCGGGCACTTCGGGCACCAGACGCCGCTCTTGATGGCGGGGACCAGAGCTTCGAAATGGTGCCCGGCCGCGCACCGCCAGCGTGCGGGGACGCGCGGGTCGTCGTAGACCTCCGAGAGGCACCTGCCACCGAGCTTTGCGGCCCAGTCTCTCATTCCGTCGATGGTGCCGGGAAACGCCGTGGAGCAGACGCGGCACCACTTGCCGCGAAGGATGTCCGCGGCTCGGGTCTCCCATTCATGTCCCCGCGCGCAGCGCCACAGAATCGGGGTGAGCATGTTGAAGTACGTCGTCGACAGGCACTTGCCGCCCCGCGCCTGGGCGATCGCCTTCATCTCGTCGATCGAGTAACGCGACTCCCCCCGGCGCGCTCGGCAGATCCGACACCACGTGCCCCGGACGACGTGGGCTGGCTTCGCATGCCATTCGTGGCCCTTGCGGCAGCACCAGAGAAGCGGTGTCTGCGAACCCGCGTACTCGACCGAAAGGCATTTTCCGCCGTTTCGGCGCGCGATGCGACGCATCCGTGCGAGGTCGTCGCGAACCATTCCCCGGCATCGCGGACACCAAGTGCCACTGAGAACGTGGCTGGCGTCCGACCACCAGCGGTGGCCGTGCGCGCACTCCCACCGGAGGGGGCTCACGGCGTCGACGTATGCGGTGGACGTGCAGATGCCGCCGCGCGTCCTCGCGAGCTCCCGCAGCTGGTCGAGCGTGCGCGCCGAGACGTCGTCGCGCTTGCACTGCAGACACCAGTAGCCCTCTCCGATCGACTGCGCGGTCATCTCCCACTCGTGTCCCCTCGCGCATCGCCAGAGGAGCTTGCCCTCCTGCCGGAGGTAGGTCGTCGAGAGGCAGCGGCCGCCGCGCTTCTTGGCGAAGCGCAGCACGGAGGCGAACTTCTTCTGCCGCTGGCCTTCCTGCCGCGCAACCGCAGCGCAGTGCGGGCACCAGTGCTTCTTCCGCACCAGAGTCGGCTGGGAGCTCCACTCGTGGCCGAGCGTGCACCGGAAGGCGAGTGGTGTCTTGCTCGAGACGTACTCGTCCGACAGGCATGCCCCACCGCGCTCCTTCGCGATCTGGTGGAAGAAAGCGAGCTTCGTCTCCGGGAGAGCCCTCCGCGAGCGCGGCGTTCGTGCACGAGGTGACGACGCTGCCGGACCCTTCGTGCAGGGGGGGCACCAGGAGCCCCGGTGCACGGCTTGCGGCGTGGCCAAGAACACGTGGCCGTCTGCGCAACGCCACTGCAGCTTGGTCTGCCAGTTGACATAGGTGGTGGAAATGCAGCGCCCTTCATGGTTGGTGGCCATCGCCTTGACGGCGTTGAAGTGCTTCTCTTTCACCAGGTCGGTCGCACACTCGGGGCACCAGTGGCCTTGCTGGATCGAGTTGGCAACCGCGCTCCATCGGTGCCCCCGGGCGCACCGGAATTCCAGCTTGGCATATGCCTTCGCATAGTGGCGCGAGATGCAGCGGCCGCCGTGCCCCCTGGCGATGGCTCGCATCGATGCCAGGGTCTTTTCCAACCGAGCCTGTCGGACGCGGGCCCGACCGCACTTGGCGCACCAGACGCCCCTCGCGAAGTGACGCGGGACGGCCTTCCAGCGATGGCCTGCGGCGCACTCCCACGACAACTTGGTGTCGCTGTCGATGTACCGGTTGCTGAGGCATCGCCCCCCCTGCTCCTCGGCGTATGCCCGGCAGCGCGCAAGCTGAAGATTCTGCCGGTCGTCCACGGCGGTCCGCCACCCGATCTACCGAGTCGACGACGTCGCGTCTAGACTCCGCGAGCGTGCTCCCGAAGGCCGCTCTCGCCGCGATCGCCCTCCTCGTCGTGCCGCTCACCGCGTATGCGGACGGCGGTGCCACCACGAGGGGGAAGGGACCCTGCGTGGGCTGCCTCTCGTCGCTGCCCGCCGGGACCGAGCCACGGCCGCTGCTCGTCCTTCTCCACGGCGACGGCGAGACCGCGGCCGGGATGCTCGACGCATGGGGGCCCGCGGCCGCCGCGCGCGGCATCGTCGTGTTCGCGCCGACGTGCCCGCCGTCGGAGGGCTGCACCAGCCAGAGCTGGTGGAAGTGGAACGGCGAGCCCTCGTGGCTCCTCCGACAGATCGACGCGCTCGCCGAGACCCGCGCCATCGATCCCGCGCGCATGTGGATCGCGGGATGGTCCGGGGGCGGCACGTACATCGGCTGGAACACGCAGGAGCTCGAGCGGACGTTTGCGGCGCTGGTGATCCACGGCGGCGGCGTGCAGCCGCGGCGATCGGCCTGCTCGGACCCGAAGGCCGCGATCTACTTCCTCGGCGGCGATCAGAACCCGCTGCACTCGCTCACCGAGCCACTGCACGACTATTACGTCCGCTGCCGGCACGACGACATGACCTGGACGGTGCTGAAGGGGGTCGACCACGAGGGC
>JBEKGQ010000483.1:0-5776 GCA_050012715.1 Polyangiaceae bacterium | reverse complement strand
CGGAGTAGCTGTCGGAATAGGCGAAGCAGTCGCCCAGGTCCTCCCCGTGGGCCTTGGCCCACTCGCGCACGAGCCGCGCCTTCTCCGGCCCCGCGACGATGGGGCGGAGGAGCTTGCCGGTGGCGTAGTTGTCCTTGATCTCGAGCCGGTTCGAGATGTGGCCGGTCGCCCCGAGGTGCTCGGCGAGGCGGTCCATCAGGAAGTCGAGCGCGCCCGAGACGAGGATGACCTCGTGCCCCTGGCTGCGGCACCGCTGCACGAGGTCGCGCGCGCCCGGGTAGATGGCGCCCTTCATCACCGAGTCGAACGCCTCGTCCGAGAGCAGGTGCAGGCGGTCGCGCGACATGCCCTCGTAGGCGGCGAAGAGCAGCTCGTTGAAGCGCCGCCGGTCGAGCATCTCGGCGAGCGCCATGCGAGGCGCCCCGAGGGCGGCCCGGGCGAGGACGCCGAGGCTCTGAAGGGGGTTGTTCTGGTTGGCGAGGTAGAAGACGGTCGGGTGCAGCAGGTTGGTGCGCACGAGCGTGCCGTCGACGTCGAAGAAGCTGGCGGGCACGGGGGCTTCTTGTCGCATCAATGACGCCACTGTCAACCGCCCCGCGCGGGGAGCGTGAGCAGTCTGCCCGAGCGGAATTGTCGAAATGCGTCATCGCGCGCGGGCATCGACTGACACGCGTGTCAGCGAAGCCATCTTGCGTCGACGGTACCGACGGGGCTTCCATCGCGCAGCACGTGCAGCCCGCGATGTCCGCCATGCCCGAGAAGCGCCACGCATCCCCTCGCCCTGGCGGCGACGACGGCGAGCCCTCGTCCGAGCGCGAGCACGATCTGCTCGCGATGGGGGACACCAAGCTCCTCACGCCGCTCGAGCGCGCGCAGATCCGCTTCGTGCGAGCGACGCTCCGCCCGGGCATGCTCGATCGCTCGATCCGCGTGATGCAGCGCTCCGTCGGGCAGTGGTGGATCCGCACCGCGACCGACAGCCTGCGCTTCGTCCACGGCGTCGAGCGCCTCCCGGCGTGGGACCCGGACGGGAGCGTCATCTGCGTCGCGAACCACCGCTCGTTCTTCGACCTCTACATCACGACCGCGGAGCTCGTGGCCCAGGGTCTGCCCCACCGCATCCTCTTCCCGGTGCGGTCGAACTTCTTCTACGACCACCCGCTCGGGCCGCTGGTGAACGGCGTGATGAGCTTCTTCGCGATGTACCCGCCCATCTTCCGCGACCGGAAGCGCGCGGCGCTGAACCTCGCGAGCCTGGACGAGACGGCGGCGCTCCTTCGCCGCGGGGGGTTCTTCGTGGGCTTGCACCCCGAGGGCACGCGGAAGAAGGACGACGATCCGTACACGTTCCTGCCGGCGCAGAGCGGCGTCGGGCGCATCATCCACAAGGCGCGCTGCACCGTCGTCCCGGTCTTCGTGAACGGCCTGCTCAACGACCTGGTGAAGCAGGTGGGGACGGGCCTCGCCCGGCGGGGCCGCCCGGTGCACATCGTCTTCGGTGCACCGATCGACTTCGGCTCGCTGCTGCAGTCGCCCGGCAGCCCCAAGACCTACAAGCGCATCGCCGAGACCTGTCTCGAGGTCATCGGTGAGCTGGGCCAAGAAGAGAAACGCATCCGAGCCAACCACACCGCCGGCGAGCGGTGACGAGGAACGCCATGTCAGCCAAGAAGAAGGCAACCAAGAAGCCGACCAAGAGCAAGCCCGCGGCCAAGAAGGTCGCCCACGCCAAGAAGGCCGCCCCGGCCTAGAAGGCCGCCGCGAGGAAGGCCGCTCCCCCGAAGCGCGCCGCGGCAAAGGCAGGCAGGGCGAGCAAGCCCTCGGGCCCGCAGATCGTCCACTGGGAGATCCAGTCGCAGAGCCCGGACAAGCTGCACGGCTTCTACGCCGACGTCTTCGGCTGGACGATCGACGCGAACAACCCGATGAACTACGGGATGGTCGCGTCCGGCGGCAAGGACGGCATCGACGGCGGCATCGGCGGCTCGCCCGCGCCCGGCTCACGGGTGGTCGTGTATGCGAACGTGGAGGACATCAACGCCACCCTCGGCAAGATCGAATCGCTGGGCGGCAAGACGGTCATGCCCCGGACGGACCTCGGGATGGTGGTCATCGGCATCTACGAGGACCCCGAAGGCAACGTGATGGGTATCATCGAGGGGTGAAGCAGTACCTCGACCTCGTCCATGAAGTGCTCACCGTGGGCACGCGAAAGCCCAACCGCACCGGCGTCGATACCCTCTCGACCTTCAACCACAACTACGAGATCGATCTGCGGCAGGGCTTCCCGCTCCTGACGACGAAGGAGATCTCGTGGAAGAACATCGTCGTCGAGAACCTCTGGTTCTTGAGCGGCGAGACGCACATCGGCCTCCTGAAGAAGCACGGGTGCAAGTTCTGGGACCCGTGGGCCGACGAGTCGGGTCGCGTCCCGAGCGCGTACGGGAATTTCTGGCGTCACTTCCCGGTGCACGACGCGGAGGGCCGCGCGGCCTTCAACGACCAGGTGGCGTGGGTGCTCGAGGAGCTGAAGCGGAACCCGATGTCGCGGCGGCTGGTGGTGACGGCGTGGGCGCCGGGCAACGCGCAGACGTCGAAGCTGCCGCCGTGCCACCTGCTCTTCGTGTTCAACGTGCAGACCGACGCGAGCGGCGACCCGCTCCTGTGCCTGCACCTCACGCAGCGGAGCGCGGACGTGGCCCTCGGCGTGCCGTACAACATCGCGGGCTACGCCTTCCTGCTCGAGCTCTTCTCGCGCTTCACCGGCATCCGAGCGGGGACGTTCGCGCACACGATGATCGACGCCCACGTCTACACGTCGAAGCCCGACGGCTCGATGGCGGAGTACGACCACGTCCCCGGGCTCCGGAAGCAGCTCGAGCGCGAGCCGCGCCCGCTGCCGAGGCTCACCATCGACCCGAGCATCCGGTCGCTCGACGATCTGCGCCCGCTGCTCGACGCCGACACCGACGAAGTGATGAAGCGCTTCGTGCTCGCGGGGTACGACCCCCATCCGCCCATCTCGTTCAAGGTCGCAGTCTAGGAGGCCCGCATGCGGGGGATGATCTACGCCGTCTCGCCGGAGGGAGTCATCGGGGTGGGGAACCGCATCCCGTGGCGCTACCAGGGTGACTTCCGCCGCTTCAAGCGCGTGACGATGGGCAAGACGCTCATCATGGGCCGAAAGACGTTCGAGTCCATCGGGCATCCGCTGGCGGGGCGCCGCAACATCGTGGTGACGAGCCACCCCATCGCGGTGGAGAACGTCGAGAGCGTGCGCAGCATCGACGAGGCGCTCGAGCGGGCGGGCGACGAGATCGACGTCTGGTTCATCGGCGGCGCGCGCATCTACGCCGAGGCGATGAAGCACGTCGACATCATCGACGTGACCTACGTCCCCGATCACGTCCGCGCGGCCGACGCGGTGATGGCGCCGCGCATCGACGGCACCTGGGAAGGCAGCCGCATCGTGCGCCACGAGGACGACCCCGCCCTGAAGCACCGCACCTTCACCCGCCGCGCCTCGCTCTGACGACGCCGTCCGTGCCCGCAGGGGTGTGGATCCGGTCGGATCCACGGGCCCCGGTGGGGATCCACGGTTTCCACGGTAGCCGTACATTCGCAGGCGAATTCACGTTCATGTTGTCCGGTTTTCGGCGCGCACCGGTTCCATCCAGCGCTGGCGCAAGCGTTGCTGAGGAGAGTGGTCGTCATGACCCTCCCCGCTGGCCGCATCGTCGTCTTGCTCGCGCTCTCGTTCGTCGCCGCCTGCTCGTCCGAGCTCGCGAGCCCCGTCCCGCAGGGCGACGGGGAGCTCGCCGGCGCTGCGCCTGGAGGGACGACGACCACCGAGGACGCGGGCGCGCCTCCGCCGCTGTCGGGGAGCACCAGCTCGAGCGGCGCTGCCCCGCACGTGGACGCGGGGACGCCCACGCCACCGGTCACCGTCGAGGCGGGGTCGCCGGTGGTGCCGGATGCGAGCGGAAGCGGCTCCGGCGTCGACTCGGGTCCCGCCGTGCCACCCATCAGCGGCACGGGCATCTGCTCGACCCCCGCCTGCGCCACCGACGGCAACGAGTGCGGGTGCCAGGCGACGAACCCCGACGGAAAGACCGTCCAGATGGGTTGCCAGGCGGGAGGCGAGTGCATCTGCCTCGTCGACGAGCAGCCGGCCGGACAGACGTTCTCGGAGGACGGCGCGTGCTCGGACCAGTCGTCGATGGCGACCCAGTTCGTCATGAACTGCCAGTGCCAGTAGCGTCCCCGGCCCACGCCAGAACGCGATAGCCTCCGGGCGGGATGGGCGAGGCCGCGCTGGAGCGGTGGAGGCGATACCGCGCGGTGACGGCGGGCGAGGCGCTGCCCTGCGCGCTCGTCGACCTCGACGCGCTCGAGTCCAACACGCGCGCGCTGGCGGCCCCTCTGCGAGCGAGCGGCAAGACGCTGCGGGTGGCCACCAAGTCGGTGCGCTGCCCGGACCTCGTGCGGCGCATCCTCGAGCTGGCTGCCCCGGTCGCGCGCGGGCTGATGACGTACACCGCCGCCGAGACGGCCTTCTGGGTCGCGCGCGCCGAGCGTGACCTGCTCCTGGCCTACCCGGTGGCGCGGGCCCGCGACGCGGCGCTCATCGCCGGTGCCAACGCGGGCGGAGCCACGGCGGCGGTGGTGGTGGACAGCGTGGAGCACCTCGAGCTGCTGGCGCCCGCGGCCCGCGAGGCGGGAACGCGCATCCCGGTGGTGCTCGATCTGGACGTCTCCTGGAGGCCGCTGGGCTCGGCGCTCCACGTCGGCGTCCGCCGGAGCCCGCTGCGAGAGGCGCGCGACGTGGTGGCGCTGGCCCGGCGCGCCGCCGCCACCGAGGGGCTGCGCTTCCACGGCGTCATGGCCTACGAGGCGCAGATCGCGGGGCTGCCCGACTCGAGCCCGGCGGTGCGCGCCATGAAGGCGGCTTCGGGCCGCGACGTGCGGCGCTCGCGCTCGGCGGTGGACCAGGCGCTGCGCGAGGCGGGGCTCACCCCGGCGCTGTTCAACGGCGGCGGGACCGGTTCCCTCGCGGCGTGCGCGGGCGAGGCGGCCCTCACCGAGGTGACCGCCGGATCGGGCTTCGTCGACAGCCACCTCTTCGACGGCTACCGCGGGCTCGGCCTGGAGCCGGCCGCCTACTTCGCGCTCGCGGTCGTGCGGCGGCCTTCGCCCGACGTCGTCACCTGCCATGGCGGCGGCTACGTCGCGTCCGGCAGCGCGGAGAAGAGCCGACTGCCCATCCCGGCTCTGCCCCCCGGGCTCAGCCTGCTGTCCCTGGAGGGAGCGGGCGAGGTGCAGACTCCGCTCGCGCTCGCTCGAGGGGCGAGCCTCGACCTCGGAGATCCGGTTTTTTTCCGTCATGCGAAGGCCGGCGAGCTCGCCGAGCACTTCGAGGAGTATCTTTTGGTTCGCGGCGACCGGGTCGAGGCTCGGGCGCCGACGTACCGAGGACTGGGACAATGCTTTCTCGGCTGAGGGCTCTTCTCTTCATCGCTCCCGTCGCGGTGTCCGCCGCGCCGTCGTGCGCGGCGCCGCGCGCGTATCCGACGAACACCGTCGGCATGCGCTTCGAGCGCGCGAGCCTCTACGACGCACCGTTCCCGAGCGACGACCTCCTCCAGCCCGACGGCACGGTGTCCATCGGGGGGTTCCCGAACTTTCCCGCGCCCGACACCATCTCGCTCGTCACCCAGATGACGCAGATGATCGCGACCGACGCCCGCGGCTTCGCCGAGGAGGGCGCCGTCTACTT
>JBEKGQ010000482.1:0-5780 GCA_050012715.1 Polyangiaceae bacterium | reverse complement strand
GACGTGGCGCCCGACGGCACGTAGGCGTCGGTGATGTCGGTCCCGGTGGACGACTCGTCCCAGTTGCCCGTGCCGCCGATGGTGACGACGGTGCGCGGCGACCCCGCGATCTCGAGCGTGGTGCCGCCGGTGCCCGAGCCGCTGCCGCGGAGGACGACGCCAGACGTCGCGATGGAGAGGCTGCCCTGGAGGGTGAACGTCCCGGGCGCGAGGAGGACCGCGCCGCGGAAGCCGCCCGTCGCGGAGAGCTTCGACACCGCGTCGATGGCGGCCTGGATGGCGGGCGTATCGTCGGTCCCGCCCGAGGGCTTCACGGTCTCCTGGACCGGGACGGTCGGGATCGCGACGCCACCGCCCATGTAGCCGACCGACGAGAAGTCGAGGATGCGCTCGCCGGTCGCGAGCGTCTTGTAGGCGAGGTGCCCGGGGGTATCGACGTGCACCCACGCGCTGTTCGGCCCGGCATCGACGTCCAGCATCGGACAGCCGGCCGCGCCGGCGTCCCCCATCGGCTCCGCGGCCTCGCTCGACGAAGCCCCGTCCACGGCCGACCCGGGGCTTCCGTCCGGGCTCGCGGACGTCGCCCCTTCCGAGCCGGAGCCTCCGTCCGGCCGCGCTCCCCCTCCCACCGGCGGCGCGTCTCCCTGGTTCGCTCCACCCGGGCCCGCGCTGCCGCAAGCCGCGAAGGTCGAGACCGTCGCCGCGGCCAGCAGCGAGGAGAGAACGGCACGGCTCATGGAGGAGGCGCCTCAGCAAGAATCGATCGCACCCGCGCGTCACCTCATTTCCACTGCTTGCGACGGCCGGCGGGGCCCCTGGCGTGACGACGAGCGGAACACTGTTCCGGCTGGTTGTTTCGTTCCGCGTGGGGCTGCAGAGTATCGTGATCGTGCACGTGATGAGGCCGGGCATCCTTCTAGCCAGCACAGCCGTGGTGGTCTTGACGATCGCCGCGTGCTCCTCGAACCAGGATCTCCCCGACGCCTCGGGCAACTGCGTCGTCGTCGACGGGAGCATCTGCAATCCCATCAGCGGCAGCAGCTCGTCCGGCAGCGAGGGCGGCACCGAGGCCGGGAGCTGCTCGGTCAGCGCGGGCGACTCGCAGTGCGGCGAGTGCGCCACCGACGACTGCTGCACCGAGGTCGAGGACTGCAACGCGAGCACCGCCTGCACCAACCTCCTGAGCTGCGAGGACGATTGCAGCGGCGGCTCGGGTTGCGTGAGCGCCTGCGAGGCGCAGTTCCCGACCGGCACCACGGCGCTCCAGACGCTGTCGTCCTGCCTCTCCACGCGCTGCCCCATCTGCACCGAATCCGGCACCGGCGATCCCTGCAGCGCGGGGTACTACGCGTGCGAGCCGTCGGTCGGCCTCACGTGCAACGGGCTCTATTGCTCCAAGGGGTGCATCAAGTCGTCGGACTGCACCGGCATCGGCGCGGGCGGCGCCAACTCGCTCGGCTTCGGCAACGCCTGCATCTCCACCGTGCACGGCGGCGTGTGCGAGCCCGGATGCGGGGGCTCCCCCGCCGGATGCGCCGACTTCCCCGGGACGTACTGCTATGCCACGACCGACATCAGTGGGGCGGACGTGTCGGTGTGCACGTCCCTCCCCGACGCGTCGACCGGCGACTGACGCCCGAGGCGGCTAGAACGTCACCACGCTGCGGATCGACTCGCCGTGGTGCATGAGGTCGAAGGCCTCGTTGATGCGCTCGAGCGGCATCGTGTGCGTGATCATCTCGTCGATGCGGATCTTGCCCTCCATGTACCAGTCGACGATCTTCGGCACGTCGGTGCGCCCGCGCGCGCCGCCGAACGCGGTGCCCTTCCAGACCCGGCCGGTCACGAGCTGGAACGGCCGCGTCGCGATCTCCTCGCCGGCGCCCGCGACGCCGATGATGACGCTCGTGCCCCACCCCTTGTGGCAGCACTCGAGCGCCTGGCGCATCACGCGCACGTCGCCGATGCACTCGAAGCTGTAGTCGGCGCCGCCGCCGGTCAGCTCGACGAGATGCGCGACGAGCTCGCCGCCCACCTCCTTCGGGTTCACGAAGTGCGTCATCCCGAAGGCTTCGGCGAGGGCCTTCCGCCCCGGGTTGAGGTCGACGCCGACGATCTGCCCCGCCCCCGCCATGCGCGCGCCCTGCACGACGTTGAGGCCGATGCCGCCGAGGCCGAAGACGACGACCGTCTCGCCCGGCCGGACCTTCGCCGTGTTGATGACCGCGCCGATGCCCGTCGTGACGCCGCAGCCGATGTAGCAGACCTTGTCGAACGGAGCGTCGGGGCGGATCTTCGCGAGCGCGATCTCCGGCAGCACGGTGAAGCTCGCGAACGTGGACGTCCCCATGTAGTGGAGGAGCTTCGCGCCGCCGACCGAGAAGCGGCTCGTGCCATCGGGCATGAGGCCCTTGCCCTGCGTGGCGCGGATGGCCTGGCAGAGGTTCGTCTTGCCGCTCGTGCAGTACGAGCACTGCCGGCACTCCGGCGTGTACAGCGGGATCACGTGGTCCCCCTTCTTCAGCGAGCGCACCCCGGCGCCGACGTCGACGACGACGCCGGCCCCCTCGTGCCCGAGGATGGCCGGGAAGAGGCCCTCCGGGTCCTTGCCCGAGAGCGTGTACGCGTCGGTGTGGCAGACCCCGGTCGCCTTGATCTCGACGAGCACCTCCCCCTCTCTCGGGCCCTCGACGTCGACGGTCTCGATCGTGAGCGGCTCTCCCGCTCGTCGGGCCACGGCGGCGCGTGCTTGCATGCTGGCGAACCTCCTCTGGGGCGAACCCGCGACCATGGTATGCCTCCCTCCATCCGCCGTGGACCTCGACCTCACCGAAACCCAGCTCCTCGTCCAGAAGACCGCCCGCGACTACGCCACCCGCGTCGTCGCGCCCCAGGCCGCCGAGGCCGACGCCACCGAGCGATTCCCGCGCGAGGCGCTGAAGGGCCTGGCCGAGCTCGGCCTCATGGCCATCAACGTGCCCCCGGAGGTCGGCGGCTCGGGCGCGGGCGTCGTCGCCTACGCGCTGGCGATGCAGGAGGTCGCGCGGGCGTGCGCGTCGACCGCGGTGCTGATGAGCGTGAACAACATGGTCGGCGAGGCCATCGCCCGCTTCGGCACCGACGCGCAGAAGCAGCACCACTGCCCGCGTCTCGCGAGCGGCGAGCACGTGACGGGGAGCTTCGCGCTGAGCGAGCCCGACGCGGGGAGCGATCCTGGCGGCATGCGGACGACGGCGCGGCGCGACGGTTCGGAGTGGGTCATCGACGGCGCGAAGCAATGGATCACCGGCGGGGCCTTCGCCGGCGTCTACATCGTGTGGGCGCGCACCGCGCCGCCGGAGGTGGCCGGGTCCCGCGGCATCTCGTGCCTGCTCGTCGAGGGTGGGGCCAAGGGGCTCAAGGTGGGGCGCGCGGAGGACAAGATGGGCATCCGCGCGTCGAACACCGTGCCGCTCGAGTTCGACGGCGTGCGCGTCCCGGAGAGCGCGCTCCTCGGCCAGGAGAACGGCGGCTTCAAGATCGCGATGATGGCGCTCGACGGTGGGCGCATCGGCATCAGCTCGCAGGCCATCGGCATCGCGCGCGCCGCCCTCGCCGAGAGCGTCGCCTACGCGAAGGAGCGGAAGACGTTCGGCGTCCCCATCGCCGAGCACCAGGCCATCCAGTGGAAGCTCGCCGACATGCAGACGGCGATCGAGGCGGCGCACCTCCTCTCGATGCGCGCGGCGTGGATGAAAGAGCACGGGCAGCCGTTCTCGAAGGAGGCGGCGATGTCGAAGGTCTTCGCGAGCGAGTCCGCCGTCCGCGTGTGCAACGAGGCGGTACAAATCCACGGTGGCTACGGCTACGTGCGCGAGTTCGCCGCGGAGCGACACCTCCGCGACGCGCGCGTGACGATGATTTACGAAGGCACGAGCGAGATCCAGCGCGTCGTGATCGGTCGCACCGTCGTCGGCTGACGCTTTCACCACCGCGTGTCCGAGGCGCGACCGAAATGGTCACGTCTTGGATCCATGGTGATCCATGCGTTTTTTCGGACGACGCGTGAGCCGTGGTGGCGCCCACCGGCGACTACGGAGCATGACCAAGCACACCGCTCTCCCCCTCCTCGTTGCTGTGGTGCCGATCCTCGCCGCGGCCGTCGGTTGCGCCGCCGGTCATGCCGACGACGCGTCGTCGGGCACGCAAGCGCTGAGCGCCGCGCAGTGCGCCACCGCGACGCCCTGGACGGCGTGGGTCGCTTACTCGGTCGGGCAGCTCGTGACCTATTCGGGAACGACGTACCAGTGCATCCAGGCGCACACGAGCGAGCCGGGGTGGACGCCGGACGCGGTGCCGGCCCTGTGGGAGCCAGTGTCGTGCGCGGGCGGCGGGAGCAGCAGTGGAGGAAGCAGTGGCAGCTCGACCAGCAGCGGAAGTAGCAGCAGCAGTGGCGCGAGTGGTAGCGGCAGTAGCAGCAGTGGCGGCAGTAGCAGCAGCGGGGGCTCGACCAGCAGCAGCAGCGGAAGCTCCACCTGCGACCCGAACGCCTGGGTCTACATGGGAAGCAACGCCAGCGCGTGCGACGGCAACCTCGGCGAGTCGTGCGGCTGGACGACGGACAACGAAGGGCAGGGCTACCACTGCCAGACGGTGAGCTGGGGAACGGGCTGCGAGCCCGGCGGAACCACGTGTCCCGGCGGAACGAGCTCCGGGTCCAGCAGCTCGAGCTCCGGCGGCTCCAGCAGCTCGAGCTCCGGCGGCTCCAGCTCGAGCTCCGGCGGCTCCAGCTCGAGCAGCGGCAGCAGCAGCGGCGGCGGGACCCCGCCCGCGGGCCTCGTCTTCAGCCCGTACAAGGACACGAGCATCAGCTTCAACTGGGACACGAACGTCATCTCGACCGCCGTGAGCGGGTCCATCGCACCCTTCGGCCCCGACCTCGTGTCCGCCGGCGGCAAGACGATAACGCTCGCCTTCGCGACGGGTGAGTGCGGCAGCGAGAACTGGGGCGGCGGGTCCGGGAGCGTCATCGCCTCGACGAACGTGCCGCTGCTCACCCAGGCGGGCGTCAGTTACATCATCTCGACCGGCGGTGCCGCGGGCTCGTTCACCTGCGGCACGGACGCCGGCATGTCGACCTTCATCGAGCGGTGGGCCTCCTCGGGCCTCATCGGCGTCGACTTCGACATCGAGGCCGGCCAGTCGCAGAGCGTCATCCAGGCGCTCGTCCAGCGGATCCAGACCGCGCACGGCAGCTACCCGAACCTGCGCTTCAGCCTCACCATCGCCACCCTGGCCAACAACCACGGGGCCAGCACCGCGCAGTCGCTCGGCTCGGGGGTGCAGGACAGCCTCAACGTCTACGGCGACAACGTCATCGCCGCGGTGCAGAGCACCTTCGGCTCCACGTGGCCGAGCTTCGTCACCGTCGACCTCATGGTCATGGACTTCGGCTCCGCGAGCGACGGGGTCTGCGTCGTCAGCGGCGGCGCCTGCCAGATGGGCCAGTCGGCCCTGCAGGCGGCCTACAACCTCCACGACCACTGGGGCGTCCCCTACTCGAACATCGAGCTGACGCCGATGATCGGACAGAACGACAACTCCGCCGAGCAGTTCACGCTGGCCGACGCCGACACCGTGGCGCACTTCGCCGTCTCGCAGGGCCTCGCCGGCGTCCACTACTGGTCGTACGACCGGGACATCGACTGCGCGGCGGGCTCCGCTTCGGCGACCTGCAACTCGATGGGCAGCGGCTACGCCGGTCCGCACGGCTATCTGAAGAGGTTCCTCGGCGACGGCCT
>JBEKGQ010000481.1:0-5791 GCA_050012715.1 Polyangiaceae bacterium | reverse complement strand
GTTCGGCCCACCGGGGTGATGCGCCGTCGGCGAAGGAGCCGCGCGAGCACGGTCCCCGCGACGAGGAGCCAGCTCGACGGCGACCCCGCGGAGGCGCTCCCCGGGCCCGGGCCCACCGCGCAGCTCTTCGATGCCGCGGGCGCGCACTGGGTGGAGAATCCGTGGCGCGGGGTCGGGTCGCAGGAATCCTCGGGCACGAGGCCGCTGCCGTCCGGCGTGGCCGAGGGGTCGACGGCGCGGTCGCCGCCAGGCAAGTAGATCGAGCAGATGCCGGAGACGTCGTCGCTCGTCAGGATTCGCTTGTAGGTCGTGCCCTGGGTGTAGCTCGCGTACATCGTCGCGCGGTCGACGCCGGTATGGGCCATGCCGAGGAAGTGGCCGCACTCGTGCGTGATGATGCTGTCGAAGTCGTACGCGCCGGGCATCACTGGATCGCCGATCGAGAGCGGCACGGTCGAGTTGATCTCCATGTCCGCGTCGTAGATCTCCCCCGTGTCCGGATCGTAGGTCACCGTCGTCAGCCCCAGCGTGTTGTTCGCGTCGTTGTGGGGCCAGACGTCGTCGTGGAAGATGATGACGTGCTGGTTGCCGTGGTCCGAGTTGTACTGGACGAGATCGCACTCCACCGCGCCGAGGTCGCGGACGTCGATGCTGACGCGCGCGCTGCCGGTCCCGGCCTCGTCGTCGCCCGCGTCGGCGCCGATCGTCACCGGGCACTCGATGCTGGTCCACTTCGCGAAGGCCTGGGCGAACATCGTCGAGGCCGTATCGTAGGGGACCTGGACGCTCGCGTTCTGCTGGATGTCGTAGGACACGCACGCGTTCCGCCACCACACGGGGATGGGCTTCGCCGGAGGGCTCAGCGACGCGCAGTAGGTGGGGAAGTCCGGCAAGCCGTCGAGGACCGGATCGCCCGGCTGGGGGACGCAGCTCCCCTCGCTCGGCGAGAAGCCGGCGGGCAGCGGGCAGGCCAGGGTCCGGCAGAAGGCGTCCGCGTGCCCCACGACGGTCAGCGTCGCGGCACCGACGAGCGCCGCGAGCTTCCGTGGGGACACGGACCTAGTGGACATGGGCCGAGCCCCACGCGGCCACCACGTCGTGCGCGACGTCGCCGATCGCGCGGCCATGCACCACGTCGGCGGCCATGCGAGGGGGCGCCGCCGAGCCGGAGGCAGCCGGAAGGCGCGGCGGGACGAGGCCCCCCGCCGAGGTGTTGCGAACGAGGTGCGGCGGCGCCTTCTCGTCGGCGACGACGGGGAACTGGCCCTGGGCGCGCGCCGTCACGTCGAACGCGCCCGCGGGTCGCCCGGCGATGGGGTGCAGGAAGAGGAGCGACGCGCGCCCGGGGGTGAGCACCGGCTCGCCGTCCACGGTCTGCCCGACCTTGCCGACGACCCCGCCCATCGTGCGGACCCACGCCTCGTCGCCGGTCGCGAGCTCGCCGGCGATGCCCCGATCGACGCGCACGCGCGTGTACGTGTAGATGCGATCGCCCTCCCACAAGGGGCGCGCGTCGAGCGCGGTCACGAGCGCCGCCGCGCTCGACTCGCGGAGCAGCCCGTCCCACGTGACCGCGATGGAGACCGACGCCCGCGCTTCGCCGACGAGGACGACGGCGGCCGCGAGAGCGAGCGCGGCGGTCAGAGCGGGAGCGAGCCGTCGGATCATGCTCGAAAAAACGATAGCACGCGCTCACCAGCGGACGAGCGCACACCCCCAGTGAACGCCGGCCCCGAGGGCGAGCAGCATGCAGAGGTCGCCGTGCTTCAACTTGCCGCTCCTCATCTGCTCGTCGATGAGGATGGGGAGCGTCCCCGCGCTGGTGTTGCCGAAGCGCGCGATGTTCGACGGGAGCTTCTCCTCCGGCACCTCGAGCTGCTGGCGCACGTAGTCGTTGATGCGCGCGTTCGCCTGGTGGGCGAGAAACCAGTCGATGTCCTCGATCCGCGTCTTCGTCTCGGCGCAGAGGGCGCGCGCCGTCTCCGGCAGCTTCGTCACCGCGAACTTGAAGAGCTCCCGGCCATCCATCGTGGGGATGTACTTCTGCTCGTCGTAGTCGTTGTGCTTCCAGTAGGGGCGCGTCCGGAAGCCGCCGGCCTCGACGTAGAGGAGCTTGGCCGCGCCGCCGTCGGTGTGGAGCTTCATCGCCTGGAGGCCCGCGTCACGGTCGGTCGCCCGGAAGAGGAGCGCCCCGGCGCCGTCACCGAAGAGGATCGCCAGCGCGCGGTGCTTGTTGGCGCGCTCGCGCTGCTCCGGCGTCGCCGTCTTCCCGCTCGCCGGATCGAGGGCGTCCCAGTTCTCCCACGGCATGAAGCCGGCGTGCGCCTCCGCGCCGACGAAGAGGATCGTGCGCGCCGCGCCGCTCTTCACGAGCCCGTCGACGATCTGCAGCCCGAAGAGCATCGCCGCGCACTGCTGGCGGATGTCGAGCGCGGGTACGCCCTTGAGGCCGAGCTTGTGCGCGAGGAGCGCGCCCGAACCGGGGAACACGTACTCCGGCGTCATCGTCGCGAAGACGACGTAGTCGATCTCGTCGGGCGAGATGCGGGCCGCCTCGATGGCGCGCTTGCTGGCCTCGAGGGCGAAGTCGCTGCAACCGGAGCCCTCCGGCGCGAAGTGACGCTGGCGGATGCCGGAGCGCTTGAAGATCCAATCGTCGTCCGTGTCCATGACCCGCGACAGGTCTTCGTTCTTCACCGGCCGCCCCGGGACGTGGTGCCCGGTGCCGATAATCTCGAATCCAAGCATGGCGCCGGGAGGCTAGCACGCAGCGCGTTTGCCGCGATCGGTGGGCGCCCCGCGCCCTCAGTCCTCGGACGCCTTGCTCCACGGATAGACGAGCGGCATCCAGGCGGCCTGGAGGCCGAGGCGCTCCCGCTTCGCACGCTCCCAGTCCGCCACGCGCTGCCCGAGGAACTGGCAGGTCGCGGCGAGGGCGAGCCCGGCGAAGATGTCGATGAGGTAGTGCCAGCGGAGGAACATCGTCGCGATGATGATCTGCGTCGCGAGGAACGTGATGACGGGCCAGGTGTACTTGAACGGCACGAGCTTCCGGTGGCGGAAGCTGAAGATGGCGAAGAACGTCGGCGAGCCGGTGTGGAGGCTCGGGAAGATGTCCTTCTGCGCGCCGCCCGCGGCGACCGTCTCGTTGACCCACCGCCAGAACGTCCCGCCGGTGAGCGGGTGCACGAAGGCGTCCTTCAGGTACCAGTACGGGCCGTAGCCGGGCACGATCATGTAGATGATGTGCGACGACAGGAACATGAGGAGCGCGCCGGTCGCGAACTGGTTGGTGAGGTGCGTGTCGCGCGAGCCGAAGACCACGGGCAGGACGTGTACGCACAGGATGAGGAAGTAGAGAAAGTAGAAGAAGGCGAACCACTCGGTGGTCGCCGGGGTCACGAAGCGGTCCATCCAGATGCTCGGCTCGAAGCCGAACACCTTCATGTCGAACGCGTAGATGCGCGCGTCGTCCGTCCACGGGCTGACGAGCGGGAGGATCTCTCGCAGCTGGAAGAACGTGTTGAGCAGCGTGGCGATGATGGCGACGCGATAGAGCTGCGCGCTCGCCGCGCTTCCCCAGCGGAGGACGTTGCCCCGCACGAGCGCCAGGACGAAGAGGAACATCCCGAAGTTCGCCGCGACGCGCACCATGCACGCGTTGCGGTCCGCGCCGTTGGACATGGCGAGGGCGCTGAGGAGGATCACGAAATAGGCGACCGCGATCCAGTCCTGCGAGGCCCAGTTGCGCACCCAGTGCGTGGCCGGTGTTGCGAGGGTCTCCACGCCCCTCCGATCCCGAGAATCGGTGATTGCCATTCGCCGCCCTGCGCTTCAGCACACACGTAGCCCGAGATCCGCAGACGGACAATTCTACTTGGGTGCGAAAAGTCAGTCGCAGGAGCGAACGTCGTTACGCGCTCCGGCGGCTGGTCTTCGGGGCGCGCTTCGGGCCGCCACTCGACGGTCTCGCGTCACCGTTTCGTGACAGACCCAGGACGAGGAGGGGCTCCTCGGAGCGACGCATGCCGACGACGTCCCCGATCGTCACCTCGTGCTCGATGTGGTCGCCATCGAGGAAGAGGCGGGCCTGGCGCATCTTGCTCTTGATGTGGAGGGCGTGCCCCTCCTCGACGAGCCCGAGCGTCATGGCGAGCTCGTGCCCCGTGCCCTGGTACGGCTCGCGAACCACGAACTGGAGCTTCCGCGAAGCGAGCGGGAGCACCTTGCCGCCCGCGCTCTTCTGCGCCGCCGTCGAGCCCGCCGCGGGGCCGACCCACATGCCGCTCGACTTCTGCTCCTCGCTCGAGAGCACGCGCTCGCGCGGGCCCCGCTCGTCGACGACCTTGAGGATGTAGCGCGACGTCGCGGCGGGCGACGCGTGGCAGAAGAGCGCCTCGTTCAAGACGCGGTCGTGGAGCATGGCGCCGTTCAGCTCGACGCGCATCCGCGTGAGCTCGACGCGCGGGAGGGTCCCGTCGAGCGCCGCCGAGACCGCGGCCCGGGCCCCGCCCTTCTTCGCGGCGCAGAAGAAGCCGACCGAGTGCACGGGCGAGCTGTTGATGCCGAGCAGCGGCGTCCCGGTCCCGATGCCGTGCGACGCGGCGAGCAGCGTCCCGTCGCCGCCGATCGTGATGACGAGATCGCACCGTCCCTCGACGTGGAAGCGATGCGGCTGCTCGCTCCACGTCGCGTCGGCCCCGAGGTCGGCGAGCGCGTGCCGCACCTCCTCGATCGTCGCGGTGTGATCCTCGTGCCCGGGGCGCATTCGGCGCACCGTCTCGTCCCCCGCCTCGAGCAGGCGGGCGATCCGGGCGTCGTGCTCCTCCTCGACCCACTTGCGCCACGACGAGCGCTTGAGCACGACGCAGACGTGGGGTCTCAATCTCCCTCCTGGGGCGCCTCCGCCAGGCGGCGAAGCGCGAGCTCGGTCTTGCCGTCGCGGATGTCGCCGCGTCGACAGTGCTCGAGCGCGTCCGCGAGCGGGAGCGCGATGATCGCCGCCGCGCGCTCGAGCGCCGAGCCGTCCTCGGTGGGCACGGTGCGCGTGGCCGGGTCGACGTCGACCACGAAGAAGATGTGGCGCTCGCCGATCATCCCGGGCGCGGGGAACGTCCACTCGCCGAGGGGGCGCATGTCCTTCGCGGTCTTCGTGAACCCCAGCTCCTCGCCGAGCTCGCGGGCCGCGGCTTCGGCGGGTTCCTCGCCGGCTTCGACGAGCCCGGCGGGGAGCTCCCACAGCCCCCCGTCGTGGTGCGGCGGTACGGGGCGGACCGCGCACGGGGGTCGAACCGCCGAGCGGAGGTAGACCTGGCGCACGCCGCTCTCGACGTAGGACGCCACGATGATGACCGCGTCGAGCGCGCGGCGCGCCGCCACGTCGTACGGGAAAGGCGCGCTCTCGGTCCCGTCCGGGTAGCGCGCGACGAAGTCCAGCCGCCTCATGTCGAGGAAGCCGCCGAGGGCGCGCGACTCGGCGCTGCGGTCGCGTACGACGAGGAGCTGGATGGCGGGCAAGGGGGGGAGAGGCCGCAAGATGCGGAATTGGAACCGGGGAGGGGAGGCGCGCGCCAGCTATTTCGTCCGTGGCCCCCCTTTCCTCTTTCCCCGTTCCGCCCGAAACTGCGGGCCCACCTGTTCCCCACCGAAGAGCCCCCCCGGTCCCTGGCGCCGTTCGCCATCCTCCAGCGCCTCGGCGCGGGCGGAGTCGGCGAGGTGTTTCTGGCGCGCTCGAAGGCCGGGAAGCTCGTCGCGATCAAGACCATTGCCGACGCTCGCCGCGACAGCCACG
>JBEKGQ010000480.1:0-5792 GCA_050012715.1 Polyangiaceae bacterium | reverse complement strand
GGGCGTTCCATCGAGGCCGCCGGGTCATCCCGGCGGCCCGCGGCGCGCTGCTAGAGTTGGCTCATGCGCTGCTCACCGATGCTCGTTCTGGCGGTCTTCGGTTGCTCCTTCCTGCTGACCGGCTGCTTCGGGTCGTCGAGCTCCGGCAACAACCACGACTCGGGCACCCTCGACTTCGACTCGAGCACCCCGGCGCTCGACTCGTCGACCGAGGATGTGACGCAGCACGACTCGTCCGTGGCGATGGACGCCCCGGCGGACACCTTCACCGCCGACGTCGTCGTCGTCGAGGACGCCCCGGAGGAGGCGCCCCCGGCGACGATGTTCTCGACGTCGCCGGTGAGCTTCGGTCTCGCCAACTGCGGCGGCCAGCCGACCCCCGCGACGCAGAGCTACACCTTCACGAACTCTGGGCCCCTGCCGATCACCTGGTCCGCCGCCGTCGGCACCACGGTCTTCGCCATCCAGGGGCCGAGCTCCGGCACCGTGGCCCCGGGCGCGATGGGCACCATCACCGTCGGCGTCACGAGCGTTCCGGCCACCTCGACCGCCGGCACGCCGCTCGACGACACGCTCACCATCACCACCAACGTCCCGGGCTACACGACGGTCCTCGTCCCGCTCACCGTCACCCCGCAGGGCGGCACCCTCACCGTGGCCGCGCTCGGCTTCGGCTCGGTCACCGCGGGCTCGACGTCGTCGTTGCCGCTGGCCCTCCAGAACGTCGGCAACGGGCCGGTGAGCGTCACGATCGGCGCGCCGACGGACGCGCAGTTCGGCATCACGTACACCGGCTCTCCGGGCGCCGCGACCGTCCCCGGGGGCATGGCGCTGCCGGCCGGCACCGCCACCTTCACGCCGTCCGCGGTGGGCCTGCAGAGCGCCACCGCCAGCGTCACGGTCACCGGCGTCCTCTGCGGCGCGGCGGCCCCGACGTCGATCACCCTCAGCGGGACCGGCACCGCGTCGGCGCTCGGCGTCGGCCCGAGCCCACTCAGCTTCGGCACCGTGAGCTGCGGCTCGACCGCGGCGCCGCTGGCCCTGACGCTCACGAACTCCAACGCGGTCGCCCTGCCCTACACCACGTCGCTCGCCCTCGGCGCGAGCTCGCCGTACTCGCTCGACAAGCCTACCGGCACGGTGCCGGCCAACGGCAAGGCGGTCATCAACGTCACCCCGCAGGGCATCCAGCAGTCGGCTAACCTGACGCCGGGCTTCTACAACGACACGCTGACCGTCACCGGACAGGGGCTGGCGCCGATCACCGTCCCGATCCAGGAGTCGGCGGGGGGCGCGATCCTCACCCTCACCGCGGCGAAGACGGGCTTCGGCACGGTCGCGAACACCTCCGCGTCCCTCCCCTTCACCGTCACCAACACGGGCAATCAGGACACGGTCGGGCTGACGCTCGTCGCGCCGGCGGGCTTCTCCGCCGCGTACTCCGGCGCGGCCCTCGCCGCCGCCGACGGCGGAACCGCCACCGGCAACGTGACGTTCACCGCGACGAGCAACGCCACCGTCACCGGGACGCTCGGCGTCAGCGCGACGAACGTCTGCGATCCGGTCGCCGCCGGGCTCACGTTCACCGCGACCGGTGAGGTCCCGGTGACGAGCTTCCCCAAGGGCCAGGGTCCGTTCGCGGTCGGCTTCGCGTGCGGCAGCGGAGCGGCGACGACCGCTCAGTTCCAGGTGAAGAACGCCGGGCAGGCGCCGCTCACGATCGTGAACCCGGTCAGCGTGAACGGGTACTTCACGTTCACCGGCTTCACGAGCCCCATCGCGGCGGGGGCGAGCGACACCGTCACGGTCACCGCTGTCCAGAACGGGCTCGCCGGCAGCGCCACTGCGTACGCCGACCAGCTCCGGTTCTCGACCAACGAGGTGGGCGCGCCCGTTTACAACGTGGCCGTCAACGACACGGTGACCGGGGCGAACATCGTGGTCACGCCGTCGACGATCGACTTCACGAGCTGCAACAACGTCGATTACAACGTGGTCGTCACCGGCGTCCTGCCGGCCGGAGTGGCCGCGACGATCCAGGGGAACACCAGTTACTGCGTCGGTGGCTGTTTCCCGATGGGCTTCGGCGCGGCCTTCGATCAGGGAAACCCTCCGGTCTCCGTGAAGCCCGGAAACTCGTACCCCGACACCGTGTACTCGAACGAGAACAGCAACTGCATGCCGGAGACCGTGACGTTCCTCACGGCGACGGGTCCGATCTGCAAGTCGACGCTGTTCATCTCGGGGACGTACACGAGCCCGGGCGCCTGCACGAACTGCGGGGCCGATCACAGCTGAGGTCGCGACCCCGAACCCGACCCGTACCGCCGCCGCCGGCTCCGACGGGACAGCTCGCGTGCGGGGCTTGGCTTGCTCTGCATGCCGACCGCGGAAGAAGCCCGCGGGCGCGCACGCGTAGCCAGGAGAGAGAGTGGGCGCGCCGGTCGAGTAGCCCCGCCGGTTGCCCGGCGGGGCCCTCACGGATCCGGACGTGCAGGATTCCCGCATCCGGCTCTTCGAGAGTCGGGTTTGCTACGTGCCGTACCGGTGCACGATGCGCGGCTTCGGGAGCGGGAAACGCTCGAGCAACCGATGCATCGCCTGCCAGTTCACGAAGCCCTTCTGAGAGCGGCGCGACAGCCACCGCCTCCAGATGTGCTTCGTCTCGAGGAAGAAGCGCGCGAGCGCCCGGTAGTTCGACGTGACGCCGAAGTAGCCGTAGTGCCCGAGCAGCTTCCGCGCGAGAGCGCGATGTTGCGTCCGGACATCGTCGTGGAGGTGCGTGCGGCACCATTCGCCGATGCGGCGTAGCCCGCGGCTGAAGCGGTCCTTCGCGGTCCGGCACTTCATCACCCACCGGGCTTTGCGAGACAGGCTCCAGTAGCGCGCGTCCTGTCGGCCCCTGTGCATTGGGATCCTAGCGGGCGTTCAGAGCCTGCCTTGTGGCGCTCGGACGCCCCCGCTACCATCGGGACCGCGGGCGGCAGGGTGCACCTTGCAGCCGAGGCCTAGCGTTGCGGTGACACAAGCGAACGACGGGCGCAAACGCGCCAACGGGGAGGACCACGTGAACGCGATGATGAAGCTCTCCTGCCTCGTTCAGGGCCCTGTGTTCAGCGCGCTGCTACTTGCGTCCCTGCCCGGCTGCGGTGGTGCAGCGGAGAACCTGCCGCCACCCCCATCAGGGCCCGCCGCAACCGCTGGCTCGGCCGACGGTTTGGGGTATCTGCGTGACGCCTGTTCCAATCAGCAAAATCCCAATCGTGCGGCCTCATGTGAAGAACTAGCCAGACGAGCATGGTTTGCGGGCCAGGGCCACGCTGCCTCGGCCGACGGCTTGGGGAGTCTGCGTGACGGCTGTTTCAATCAGGAAAGTGCCAATCGTGGGGCCTCATGTGGAGAACTGGCCAACCAGACGAGGGACGATGCCGAGCTAGCCCGGATCGGGGCCCTCTGTGAGCAGGGGGTTACCGACTCACACGGAATTGACAAGACGGGCATGGTTTGCGGGGGTGTCGTTGTCGGTTACGACAAGCGGGCGTACTCGGCTGACTACAAGGTCATCAACAAAGACGCCGAAGCGAGATCAAATCATTATTCGGAGGTGGCGTGTCGTGCGGGCCAGGTGAACCTCTGCAAGAGCGGCCAAGAAGCGGACCGCCAGCGACAGGCTCTTCAGGAGCGGAATGCGCCGGGCGTTCAGGCGGCATATGCGGAGAGGCAAGCCCGGGACGCACAGTGGCAAGCCGATCAACAGGCGCACGACCAGAGCGTCAACGCGGTTGTCTCGGGAATCAATGGAGTCCGCGCCCAGATTGCTCCCGGCAGCGCGGGCGCAAGCGCGTCCAGCCCAAGAAATGGTAGTGGAGGAGCCAACTCGGCGGCATGCGGGGGATGCAAGTCTGCGCCTCAGCAAGCAGCCTGCGCGAACGGCAGCCAGGCAGCCTGCTATCTGGCGGCGGCATGGTTGTGCCAGTGCAACCTCAATGCTGGCGGCTGCGGGTCTACTCCGGCGGCTCTCCAACAGTGCATTAGTCAGAACCAAGCAAGCGCGGCGAGCCTGAACTCCAACGCGCCTAGCGTGCATCCGTAGACTTGGCGCTGTGAGGCGGTGGAGGAGTGTTCTACCGCTCGTCCCACTTCTGCGCGGCGCGCCGGTTACGCGCCGTCGCGAGCGAAATTACCTTCCCGACGGCCTCGACGTGCGGTTCGAGCAGACATCCGTCGCATGGTCGGCGGCTATCGCCGCACGGGCATCCTGCACGACCGGATCCTTCTCGCCCTCCGGGTCAATCTTCGCGGCTTCGTCGAGATCGTCCCAGCACTCGCCGTAATACCCCTCGGCACACGCGCGAAGGGCGCCAGCTTCCACGGCGATGGCGACTTGCCCACCGTCGCACAGGTCACCGCGGTCGCCGTCTTCCACGTCCCCGCGTATTGCGCTCCCCCACCGCCCGCTCTCGAGCGTCGTGACTACGGTCGCATTTTTCATCACGAGCAACGAGGTCGGGGCCGCCGTCGCCGTAGCAGGCATCGAAGCCGCTCGACACGCGGCCCGCGGCCTCGACGTCCCCGATGAGGTGCGCACCAGTATCGCACCGTGCACGTCGCGCGGCTCGGTACGTGGCTCGCTCGCGCGGTCACGGCCGCCTTGGCGGTCGAGGTGGTCGGGGAGTAGCGTTCCCCCGAATGACTGCGTTTCTCGCGCTCGCCCGGGTCACGACGAACCAAGCGCTCCGTGCGGGGCGGCTCGTCGTTTTCGCTGGCGTCGCGCTGTCGTCGACCCCCTCGCGAGCCGACGTGACCGACCCTCCCGGGCCCGCGCTTCGCCTGCCGGTGCCCGAGGCCCAGCGTCCCCTCACCCTCCCGCGGTTCGTGCTCGCGCCGCAGGCGGGGTTTCAGGCCGACCAGCGCCCGGACGAAGGGACGTTCATCGGCCTCGACCTGTCCGGCGCCTTCGGCGTCACGGACGACGTGACCGTTCACGCGCTGGTCGCGCCGCTCCAGCTCTCGACACCCCCGGGCTACGGCGGCTTCCAGTACGGCGAGACCAATCGCAACTTCGGCCCCGGCGCCGGTGTCACCCTGCGACTCCTGCGCGGACCCGTCGAGCTCGCGGCGGATCTGTCCGGCCACGTCTTCACGATCCCGTACCTGTCCGGCGGATCGGTGACGCCGTCGGTCCTCCTGCGCGTGCACGCGACCGACTGGGTCCGTCTCGACGTCGCCCCGGCCGTCACCTTCCAGTTCGCCACCGAGACGACGACCGCGTCCACGACCGTCATCGGCGGGATGGCCGCGCCGCCATCCACCTCGGTCTCCTCGGCGAACGCGGTGCGCGTGTCGGTCCCGGTCACGCTGCTCGGCAACCTCACGAGATCGTTCGACCTGGGCCTGACGAGCGGGTTGACGATCTACGACACGAGCGACGCACGCGACTCGACGGGCATCCCGGCGGGGATCGTCCTCGGCTACGCCGTGGCCGGGCCGCACGGCCCGGTGCTCGACGTGGATCCGTTCTTCGACTTCCCGTATCTCGTCATGCCCGGTCGGGCGACGGTGACGAACACGCAGCAGTACCAGGTCGGGTTGAACGTGACCGGGTACCTGTACCTGTGACCCCGTCGAGCCTCGCGTGATCCAAGGAAGGCGCGACCGCATCTGACGAGACCACGACGGCATCGGCCGAAGCAACGGTAACTCCACGGGAAACTCGGCACGCATCGACTCCGACGGCGATCGCATCGACTCCGCCGGCGATCGCATCGACTCCGACGGCGATCGCATCGACT
>JBEKGQ010000479.1:0-5794 GCA_050012715.1 Polyangiaceae bacterium | reverse complement strand
CCCGATCACGCTCTCCGCCGTCACGCCCGCCTCCCGCAGCTCGCGCACCGTCACGCTCCCCCGCCGCTTCTCGAGTCGGCTCCCGTCGGGCGCGACCACGAGCGCCACGTGCGTGTACCGCGACGGCTCGCCGCCGAGGGCGCGCGCGAGCCAGATCTGCCGCGGCGTCGACGACACGAGGTCCGCCCCGCGCACGACGTCGGTGATCCCCATCGCCAGGTCGTCGACCACCACCGCCAGCTGGTACGCGAAGACCCCGTCGCCGCGGCGCAAGACGAAGTCGCCCACCGCGCGCCGCAGGTTCTGCTCCACGTGCCCGACCGCCTCGTCGTCGTAGGCTACCACCGCGTCTGGAACCCGGACCCGCAGCGCGGGGTCCCGCTTCATCGCGCGCCCGGGGGCCAGATCGCGGCACGTCCCCGGGTAGACCGCCTCTTCGCCGGCGTGAGGGGCGCTCGCCGCGCGTGCGATCTCGGCCCGCGAGCAGTCGCACGGGTACACGCGCCCCCTGGCCGAGAGCACCGCGATCGCGCGCTCGTACGACGCGCCGCGCGCACTCTGGTGCATCGGCTCTCCGTCCCAGTCGAGCCCGAGCCAGCGCAGGTCCTCCTCGATGCGCGCCTCCGAGCCAGCCACCACCCGCGGAGGGTCCAGGTCCTCCACCCGCAGAAGGTTCGCCCCGTCCGCCTCGCGGCGCGCGACGACCCACGACGCGAGCGCCGTCCAGGCGCCCCCGAGGTGCAGGTCCCCCGTCGGCGACGGCGCGAACCGCGTCCGCACGCCGCCCACGGCTCAGGCCTTCGCGTCCAGCCGCTCGGCCGCCCCGAGCAGCCACACGAGCAGCGCCTTCTGCACGTGCAGCCGGTTCTCCGCCTGGTCCCACACGCGCGACCTCGGCCCCTCGAGCGTCGCCTCGTCGATCTCTTCGCCCCGGTGCGCGGGCAGGCAGTGAAGCACGATGGCGCCCGGGGCGTGGGCGAGCATCGCCTCGTTCACCGTCCAGCCCTCGAAGGACTCGGTCCGCTCGTCGCCTTCGGCCTCCTGGCCCATGCTCGTCCACACGTCGGTGTTCACGACGTCGCACCCGTCGACCGCCAGCGCGGGGTCGTGGACGAAGGTCACGTTCGCGCCGGCGCGCGCCACCTCGTCGGCCGGCGGCATGTGCCCGCGCGGGCCCGCCAGGACGAGGTGGAACCCGAAGAGCGGCGCCGCCTCGAGCCACGAGCGCGCCATGTTGCTCGCACAGTCCCCCACGAACGCCACGCGCGCGCCCGCGATCGGGTGCCGCAGCGCCTCTTCGACGGTGAGGACGTCGCACAGCACCTGCACCGGGTGGCCGTCGTCCGAGAGCGCGTTGATGACCGGGACGCGCGAGCTCGCCATCTCGAGGAGGCGCGCCGTCGTCGACGTACGGAACACGATGACGTCGCAGTAGCGCTCGAGCACCCGCGCCGTGTCGCGAATGGGCTCGCCGCGGGCGAGCTGGCTCCCTTGCACGCCGAGCACCACCGGGTAGAGCCCGAGCTGCGCGCAGCCCACCTCGAAGGACACCCTCGTCCGGGTGCTCGCCTTCTCGAGCACGATCGCGGCGGCGCGCCCGGCGAGGAGCTGCGTGCGCAGGCCCTTGGGCTCGGCCTTGAGCCTCGACGCGAGCGAGAGCACGGCCCGCGCCTCGGGGCGGGTGAGATCGGTCAGGTGGAGGAAATCGCGCTTCGAGGTCATGGCTCAGTCTTGCTCCGGAGACTCGAGAGGCTCGGCGAACACGCGCTGCGCCAGCGCGTCGAGCGAGCCGTGCTTGCCCGCGACGGCCCCGAGCTCCGCCGCGCGACGACGCAGCCAGGCGAGCTGCGCCTCCACCGCGAGCGGTCCCGTCCCGCCCGCGCTCTCCTTCGCCGCCACCGCCGTTCGCGGATCGAGGGCCGGCAGCGTGTGCGCGTCGAGCAGCGGATGAACCGCGTGTGCCTTCGCCGCGCTCACCGCGCGCAGCGAGATGCCCTCGTCGACCGCCAGGGCCACGAGCTTGCCCACCGCCCGGTAGGCCTCGCGGAACGGCACGCCGAGGCGCACGAGGGCCTCCGCGAGGTCGGTCGCCTGCGTGAAGCCCTCGTCGAGGGCGCGGGCGCCGCGGTCCCGATCGAACGTCACGTGCGGCAGCGCCAGCTCGACGACGCGCACGCACCCGAGGGCGAGCGGGCCCGCCTCGAGCAGCGGCAGCCGGTCCTCCTGCTGGTCGCGGCTATAGCCGCTCGCGAGGCCCTTCATGAGCGCGAGCATCGCGACGACGTTCCCGACCGAGCGGGCGCTCTTGCCGCGCACGAGCTCGAAGACGTCGGGGTTCTTCTTCTGCGGCATCATGCTGGACCCGGCCGCGATGGCGCCGTCGAGCTTCACCAGCGCGAACTCGCTCGTCGCGAAGTCGACGAGGTCCGTCGCCAGCCGCCCGAGCGCGAGCATCACGCGCGCCGCCGCCCAGGTGAAGTCGAGCGCGAAGTCGCGATCGCCCACGGTGTGGAGCGCGTTCCGCGTCGGCTCCCACGGCGCGAAGAGGCGCGCGACGAGGGCGCGATCGATGGGCAGCGACGTCCCCGAGCAGGCGCCGCTGCCGAGGGGCATCTCGAGCTGGTCGAGCGCGAAGACCAGCGTGTCGGCCGCGCGCGCGAGCCCGACGCCCCACGACGCGACGAGGAACGCCGCGCTCACGGGCTGCGCGCGCTGGCGGTGCGTGTACGCCGGGAGCAGCGTGTCCATCTCGCGCGCGGCGCGATCGGCGAGCGAGCCGAGGAGCGTCGCCAGCACCCGCAGGAGCTCGGCGCCACGGTCGCGCACGTGGAGGCGCAGGTCGAGCGCAACCTGGTCGTTGCGTGAGCGAGCGGTGTGAAGGCGCTGGGCCACGGTGCCGAGGCGCTTGCCGAGCTCGGACTCGACCGCCATGTGTACGTCCTCCTCGTCCTGCGGGAGGAGCAGCATCCCGGCGCTCGCCTCGTCGAACAGCGTCCGCAGCGCGGTCCGCAGCGCGGTCGCGTCGGCGACCGGGATGACGCCCGTCCGCGACAGCATCGTCACGTGCGCGGCGCTCCCGACGAGGTCCTCGCGCACGAGGGCGCGGTCGTGGTCGAACGACGACGACCATGCGAGCAGCTCGCCGAGCATGCCGGCGCCGCCCGTGGCCGAGGTGCGTGCGATGCCGGACATGGGAAGCACGTCTAGTAGGCCGACGCCGGGGAAGCTAGGGTGCCTTCCATGCCGCGCATCCACCGCACCCTGCCGCCAAGGGGAACCCGCATCGGCATCGCCTTCTCGGGCGGCCTCGACACGCGCACCGCGGTCGCGTGGATGTCCCGCCAGGGCCTCGACGTCCACGCCTACACCGCCGACCTCGCGCAGCCCGACGAGGCCGACGTCCGCACCATCCCGCCGGTCGCCACCGAGCACGGCGCGCGCGCGGCTCGGCTCGTCGACTGCCGCGACGCGATGGTCCGCGAGGGCATCGTCGCGATCCAGTGCGGGGCGTTCCACCTGTCGACCGGCGGCCGGCGCTACTTCAACACGACGCCCCTCGGCCGCGCGGTGACGACGACCGCGATCATCCGCGCGATGCGGGAGGACGACGTGCACGTCTTCTCCGACGGGAGCACCCACAAGGGAAACGACATCCAGCGGTTCTTCCGCTACGGCGTGCTCGTCAATCCGGCGCTCGCCATCTACAAGCCGTGGCTCGATCGGGCGTTCGTCGAGGCCTTCGGCGGGCGGAAGGAGATGAGCGAGTACCTCGTCTCCATCGGGAAGCCCTACGGCATGGCGACGGAGAAGGCCTACTCCACCGACGCGAACGTCCTCGGCGCGACGCACGAGGCGAAGGACCTCGAGCGGCTCGACGCGTCGATGCGCATCGTGGAGCCGATCATGGGCGTCGCGCACTGGAAGAGCGGCGTGAAGGTCGACCCGGAGGAGGTCACGGTCGAGCTCTCGCGCGGGGTCCCGGTCGCGGTGAACGGCGTGAAGCACGGGTCGCTCTTCGAGACGTTCACGACGCTGAACGCCGTCGGGGGGCGGCATGGCCTCGGGATGAGCGACCAGATCGAGAACCGCGTCATCGAGGCGAAGAGCCGCGGCATCTACGAGGCGCCGGGGATGGCGCTGCTCCACGTCGTCTACGAGCGCCTCCTCTCGGCGGTGCACAACGAGAACACGACCGACCTCTACGCGACGATGGGCCGCCGCCTCGGGCGCCTCCTCTACGAGGGCCGCTGGTACGATCCGGAGGCGCTCATGCTGAAGGAGGCGCTGACGCGGTGGGTGGCGCCCGCGGTGACCGGCACGGTGAAGCTCGAGCTCCGGCGGGGGGATGACTACACGCTCCTCGACACGAAGGCCGCGCGCAGCGCGTACGACCCGCACAAGCTGTCGATGGAGAAGACCGAGAGCGCGTTCAGCCCGGAGGACCGCATCGGGGCGCTGGAGATGCAGTCGCTCGGGGTCATGGACAACCGGGAGCTCCTGCTCCACTTCGCCCGGACGCTGGGCAAGGGGCTGGAAGGAGCTGGGAATCCGCTGCTGGGCGAGGGCGGGGACGAGGGTTGGGCGCCTCGACCCAGGGATGAGGGCACGTGACCCGGGGATGAGGGCACGTGACCCGGGGATGAGGGCACGTGATCGCGGGTTCGATGCCCACAACCCCGGGTCGTGGGCACGTGACCCGGGGATGAGGGCACGCAACCCAGGGATGAGGGCACGTGACCCGGGGATGAGGGCACGCGATCGCGGGTTCGATGCCCGCAACCCTGGGTCGAGGGCACGCGATCGCGGGTTCGATGCCCGCAACCCCGGGTCGTGCGCCCTCATCCGCGGGTCGAGGGCACCCGACCGCGTCGCTCAGTCTTTCCGGACGAGCGTGCCGACGCCGCGGTCGGTGAAGAGCTCGGCGATGACCGAGTGGGGGGTGCGCCCGTCGAGGATGTGAACGCTCGTGACGCCGCCCTCGATGGCCCGGAGGACGCTCTTGGCCTTCGCCACCATGCCGCCTTGCACGATGCCCTGCGCGATCTTCTTCCGCAGCTCGGTCGCGCCTATTTCGCTCACGAGCTCACCCTTCTCGAGGATCCCCGGGACGTCGGTCAGGTAGATGAGCTTCTCCGCCCGGAGCGCGATGGCGATCTCCGCCGCCGCCGCATCGGCGTTGATGTTGTAGCCCTCGCCGTCGTCGCCCATGCCGACCGGCGACACCACCGGCACGTACTTCTTCGCGAGCAGCACCTCGAGGAGCTCGTGGTTCACCTGGGTGATCTCGCCCACCATGCCGAGGTCGCGCCCGCCCTCGCCGGCGAGCTTTCGCGCGCGGAGCAGCCCCGCGTCCTTGCCCGACACGCCGACGGCGTGCGCGCTCGACTGGTTCAGGAGCGTCACGAGCTCGGTGTTGATGCGGCCCGTCAGCACCATCTCGACGACCTTCACGTCCTCGCGCCCCGTGACGCGCACGCCGTCGACGAACTCGCTCTTGCCGTGGCCGAGCTGCTCCATCGTGTGGGTGATCTCCGGCCCACCGCCGTGCACCACGATGGGCAAGAGGCCCGCGCTCCGCAGGAGGTTGATGTCGTTCGCGAAGCTCGCCTTGAGCGAGTCCTTCACCATCGCCGCGCCGCCGTACTTCACCACCGCGCGCGTGCTCGTGAACTTGCGGATGTAGCTGAGGGCCTCGACGAGCAGCGCGCGCTTGAAGCCCGGGCTGTAGTTCGTGAGGCGATCGTCGCGCGTCACCGTGCCGTCCGGCGAGGCGGAGGTGAGGCTCGTGTAGTCG
>JBEKGQ010000478.1:0-5797 GCA_050012715.1 Polyangiaceae bacterium | reverse complement strand
CAGCGAGCAGCGAACGATCACGGCGCAGTCGCTGAGGCGCGGCATCCCGGTGTGGGCCGTCGCCATCGGATCGGCGGTGGTGGGGCTCATGGCCTTCGGCCTCGTCGTGGCCCTGCTCTCGCGCAGCCTCGCCCGCGGGAATGCGGCGACGGATCCGTCGGCGCGGGCCTCGGCCTCTGCGAGCTCCGCGCCCTCCGCGGCCGCCAGCGCGCCCCCCGCGGTGACCGCGGCCGCCCCGGCGACGCACGGCGGGCCCTTCGCCGCCGCACGAGCGGCGTTCGCGTCGACGCTCGGCGCAGCGTCCCCCGGATCGACGAACAACAACGTGGCGCCCCCCGGCGGATCGGCCCCGGCGCCCAGCGGGGCTCCCACCGCGCCTCCCTCCGCTGCCCCACCCGCCCAGCCGATCCCCACGACCAACGTCGCCGCGCTTCCGACCACCCCGCCCCACCAGGCCGCAGCCCCGGCGCCCGCCCCGGCCCCGCGCCCGGCGCCCGCCAGCAACAACACGGCGCCGTCGACAACCGCCGGCGGGAGCGGCACGCTGAAGGTCATCTGCTTCCCCGGATGCGATCAGGTCATCGACAACGGCAGCGCCCTCGGTCCGTCTCCGATCATCCGGCGGAGCGCGACGGTCGGCTCGCACCGCATCAAGCTCGTGTGGAGCGACTCGTCCAAGGTGGTGAGCACCGTGGTCATCGCGGACCAGACGGCCACCGTCCGCGAGAACCATCCCTGAAGGAGGCGGCGTCGCGGCCCGGGGCGACGCGGGCCTTCACGCCGCTCGCACGCGTCGTCGGCCTTGCCCTCGCGCTGGCCCTCGGCCCGCAGTGCCAAGGGAACGCGAACGTCTCGTTCGAGATCGAGCTCCCCGACGCCGTCGCCAGCCAGGCCCAGTGGATGGAGATCGGCGTCCTGCCCGGCGCGTGCCCCTCGCCCACGGAGCTGGCGGGGGGAATCCCGCCCACGGGCTCCGTCGTGCGCGTCGCCTTCCAAAAGGGCGACGCGCAGCCGCCCGCCATCGGCGACCTGAAGAAGGCCTCGTACGCCTTCGCCGCAGCGGCGCGCGCCGCGGACTGTAGCGTCCTCGCCACGGGGTGCTCCGAGGTGGACGTCACGAACGCGCGCGACGTGACGATCGCTCTCAGTGCGACGACCACGCCGGCGGGAGCGTGCGCCGCCGGCGAGACCTGCGGCGCGGGCCAGTGCGCGCCCTCGACGGACCCGGATGACCCCGGCGTCGGCGCCGGCTGCTCGATGCAGCTCCTCGGCGCCGGCCCCTTCGCCGTGCCCCTCGACGACAACGGCGACACGGCGAGCGCCCCCGCGGTCGCGGTGACCGAGACGGGCTTCCTCGTCGCGTACCGCGAATACGACCCGGGCCAGGGCGTCGCGCGGCTCACGGTCGGCGCCATCGACGAAGGCGGCGCGCTGACGCTGCCGACGCAGATGATGCTCCCGGGCCAGTGCGCCGGTCAGGACGAGAGCGATGCACTCGGCCTCGGGTACCTCGGCGGCTCCGGCGTGGTCGTCTCGGCCCGACCTTCGTGCGGCCAAGGCGCGAGCGCCGGGCTCGACGCGGCCCAGGTCGACGCCAGCGGCAACGTGCAGAAGCTCACGTTCGACCCCACCGCGGACTCGCTCGGTCTCTCCGACGCGCACGCAATCGCCCTCACCGGCGCGAGCACGGGCTGGCTCGCCTACCTCGACGACAGCGCGTCGGTCGTCATCGGGCTCTCGGGCCTGGTCACGCAGGGGAGCCCCGTGACGTTCGGCGGGGCGCGACCGCAGACGCTCTCCGAGGTCGCGGCGACCGACGAGATGATCGCCCTACTCGCCGGGAACGGGACGACGCTGACGCTGCAGCTCGGCGCGGCGCTACCCGGCGGCGACGGCGGCGCCCCATTCATGCTGAGCGGCACCTGGGGCGCCGTCGCAGCGCAGGGATCGCGGGCGTACGTCGTCTCCGACGGCGGGAGCAGCGCGCAGCCGCTGTCGTTCAGCGCGTTCGACCTCGGCGGAACGGCGCCGGCGGCGAGCACCACGTTCGCCGCGCCGGGACAGGGCGCGGTCGCGGGGGGCGACGTGGCGTTCCAGGGAGATCGCGTCATGTTCGCCGCCGAGCAGCCAGGCGCGCTCTCCATCGTCGTCTACGACCATGCTTCGACGACGCCGACCTTCCTCGACAGCGTGCTGCTCTCGAGCGACCCGCGCATCCCGGCCCAGGACACGGTGCGCGACGGGCGCATCGCCATCGCCGCGAGCGATTCGCGGGTGCTCGTCGCGTGGATCACCGCCACCGACCTCGGGCCCGACGATCCCGTGGGCGGCTATGCGCTGTACGCATGCGCGCCGTGACGTGGCATCTTCCCTCCCTCGCCATGACCACGCTCGAAGTCACCGTCGCGTCGCTCGCCCCGGGAGGCGACGGCGTCGCCCACGTCGAGCTCGACGGGAGCCGACGCGCTGTGTTCCTCCCGCACACGGCGCCCGGCGACGTCGTGCGGGCGGAGGTCGACACGTCGCGGCGACCGGCGCGCGGGCGTGTGCTCGAGGTGCTCTCGCCGGGCGAGAGTCGAGTCACACCGGCGTGCGCGTGGTCCACGCGATGCGGGGGGTGCGACTGGATGCACCTCTCGCTCGAGGCGCAGGGGCGGGCCCACCTCGAGCACGTGCTCGCCGCGCTCCCGCCCGCGTGGCGCGGCGTGCCGGCGATGCATCACGCGGCGAGCGAAGGCCTCGGGTACCGCACGCGGGCGCGCCTCCACGTCCGTTACGAGCGCGGACGCGTCGAGATCGGCATGCACGAGGCGGGGACGCACGATCCGGTCGCGGTCGACGTCTGCGTCGTGCTGGACGCCGCGGTGGAGAAGGCGCGGCGGTCGCTGGGCGCGCTCTTCCGGGGAAGCCGCGGGCGCGGTGAGGTGCAGCTCGCTCTCGGGTCGGAGCGACGCCCGGTGCTCGAGGTGCGCTGGGATGGAGAAATCGCGCCGGCGTGCTTCGGCCGGCTCGAGCAGGCAGTGACGTCCGGGGAGCTCGCGGGGGCGCGCGTCTTCGTCGGCGACGCGTCGCGACCGGCGGTGGTGGGCGATCCGACGCCGTGGGTCCCGGGAGCGGACGGCCAGCCGCTTCGCCTCGCGCCGGGCGGCTTCGGGCAAGCGAGCGAGCGGATGAACGCGGCCCTCGCGCGGCACGTCGCCGCGCTCGCGGCGGAGCTCGGGGTCGACAAGGCGGTGGAGCTCTACGCTGGCGCGGGCAACCTCAGCGTGCTCCTCGCGCGCGAGGTGCGCGAGCTCGCCCTCGTCGAGACGAGCCGCGAGGCCTGCGACGCCGCCCGCGCCAACCTCGCGGCCCGCGGCATCGCGAACGCCCGCGTCGTCGAGGCCGACGCCGGCGTCCACGCCTGGGGAGCCACGACGCGCCTCCTCGTGCTCGATCCGCCGCGCACCGGCGCCCGCGCCGTCGCCGAGCGACTCGCCGCCTCGCGCGTTCCCCACGTCGTCTACGTCGCGTGCGATGCGCAGACCCTCGGGCGCGACCTCGCGCTCCTCGCCTCCGCCTACGTGCCGCGGTCCGTCGCCACCTTCGAGATGTTCCCGCAGACCAGCCACGTGGAGACCGTCGTCGCGCTCGACCGCGCACGCCGCGGGCGGCCCGCGTGAGGACGCCCGTCGACGCCGTCCTGCGTGACGAGGCCGCCCGCTTCGCCTTCCGGTTCGCCTGCGACGACTGCGCGCACTTCGACGACCGCCGCGAGCGCTGCTCGCTCGGCTATCCCGCCGCCCCGAGGCGCGATGCCCTCGCGGGGCGCCACCTCGAGCTCTGCAAGGCCTACGAGCTGGCCTGACGCCCTCCCCCGCCCGGGCTCCCTCTCGCTCTCTCATTTCTTGCCAATGCCCCGCACCCACCCGCCGACGCTCATCACCCTGACCCGCGCCGCGCTTCGCGAGGCCCGCACGCCTCCGCTCATCCCTCGCGGCAGCCGCGTCCTCGTCGCGGTCAGCGGGGGGCCCGACTCGATGGCCCTGCTGCACGTGCTGGCGCTGCTCCGTGGCCGCCTCGCCTTCGGGCTCTTCGCCCACGGCGTCGACCACGGGCTCCGTCCGGCCGCGGCGGCCGAGCTCGACCTCGCCGCGGACCTCGCCCGCTCGCTCGAGGTCCCCTTCGCGCGCTCGCGCGTGTCCGTCGACCCCGGCGGCAACCTCCAGGCGCGCGCCCGCACCGTCCGCTGGGAGGCCCTACGCGCTGCGGCATCGCAGGCCGGCGCCGACCGGGTCGCCACCGGCCATCACGCCGACGACCGCGCCGAGACCGTCCTCATGCGAATCCTTCGCGGCACGGGCCCGCGTGGGCTCGCCGCCCTCCCAGCCCTCGATGGCGACCGGATCCGCCCCTTTTACCGGGCCCGGCGCGCCGACGTCGCTGCCCACGTTGCGCGCCACGCCCTCCCCCACGCCCTCGACCCCTCCAACCGCGATCCGCGCTTTCTGCGCACCCGGGTTCGGTTCGAGGTCCTACCGCTCCTCGAGCGCCTCAGCCCGCGGATCATCGAGCATCTCTGCAGCCTTGCCGATGCCGCGGCGGAGGCGCGGGGTCCCCGAGAAACGCCTGGCTGATGCGGTTTTTCGCCCCGCAGGCGCTGGTTGCTACGGGACCTCGATGTTACGCATCTTAGGTAGTAACTTGAGACGGGGCCCCGAAGGGCGTCCCACCCGCCCGACAGTTTCGCCGTTTTTCTCCAAGGAGTCGACGTGAAGCAATCGCACAAGACGCTGCTGCTCTGGGTCCTGCTCATCGTCATGTTCCTGGCGATATGGCAGGTGCTGCAGCCGGGCGAGCGCAAGCAGCAGGTCAGCTTCAGCCAGTTCGTGACCTGGGTGCATTCGGGTACGGTCATCGACGTCCACATCAAGGACCACGAGTACACCTTCACTCGCGTCGACAACGGCAAGCAGGTCACCAACGAGACGCTCGGCCCCATGGCCGACCAGGCGCTCATCGACGACCTGCAGAAGAAGGATCCGGCGGGCTGCGCGACGACGAACACCTGCACGGGCCACAACCCCAACGAGAAGCTCCAGCTCTACTTCGAGAAGGAGGACAGTACGCCGTTCTGGTCGTCGACCCTCGTGACCCTGCTCCCGATGCTCTTCATCGGCATCATGTTCTTCCTCTTCATGCGGCAGCTCCAGGCGGGGGGCGGCAAGGCGATGTCCTTCGGCAAGGCCAAGGCGCGCATGCTGAGCGACTCGCAGAACAAGGTGACGTTCGCGGACGTGGCCGGCATCGACGAGGCGAAGGACGAGGTCGAGGAGATCATCGCCTTCCTCAAGGATCCGAAGAAGTTCCAGCGGCTCGGCGGGCGCATCCCCAAGGGCGTGCTGCTCATCGGCCCCCCGGGCACGGGCAAGACGCTCCTGGCGCGCGCCATCGCGGGCGAGGCGGGGGTGCCATTCTTCAGCATCAGCGGGTCGGACTTCGTGGAGATGTTCGTCAGCGTCGGCGCGAGCCGGGTGCGCGACCTCTTCGAGCAGGGGAAGAAGCATGCGCCGTGCATCATCTTCATCGACGAGATTGACGCGGTGGGTCGTCACCGCGGCGCCGGTCTCGGCGGCGGGCACGACGAGCGCGAGCAGACGCTGAACCAGCTCCTCGTCGAGATGGACGGCTTCGAGTCCAACGAGGGCGTCATCATCATCGCCGCGACCAACCGCCCCGACGTGCTCGATCCGGCCATCCTCCGCCCGGGCCGCTTCGACCGCCGCATCACGGTTCCGCGCCCCGACGTCCGCGGACG
>JBEKGQ010000477.1:0-5798 GCA_050012715.1 Polyangiaceae bacterium | reverse complement strand
GCTGCGGGCGGGTCGCTGGCGCGGGCCGACGACGATCCGACCGCGCTCTTCACGCAGGCCACCCGCGCTCTGAAGGAAGGGCGAGCCGGCGACGCGATCGCCGCGCTCGAGGCGCTGGCCGACAGCGGCGTCGTCGATCCGGTGGCCAGCTACGACCGCGGGCTCGCATACGCGATGCGAGTTCGCATCGGCGCCGAGGTGCCGGGGGACCTCGGGCGCGCCGCCCACGGGTTCGAAGAGGCGCGCGACCTCTCCCGCGACGCGAAGCTGACCGACGACGCGACCCGCGCGCTCACCATCGTCCGGTCCGAGGTCGCCCGTCGGCGCACGCGCGCGGGTCAGCCCGTCGAGGTCGACCCCGGGCGGTCGCTGTCGCGGACGCTGGCGTCCTTCCTCCCCGAGGACACGTGGTCCTTCGTGGCGGTGGCCTCGTCGGCGCTGCTCGCCATCGGTCTCCTCGTGCGCTGGCTCGCGCGGGCGCCCCGGCTGCGGGTGGCGTGCGCCATCGCGGCGGGGATGGCGGCGCCGGCGCTCGCGGTGTCGGTCGGCATGACCCTGTCTGCACGTCACGCCCGGCTCAATCTGCGTGAGGCCGTCATCGTGACGTCGAGCGCTCGTCCGACCGACGAGCGCGGCATCGTCGTGGCGGGAGGGACGCCCTTGCCCGAGGGCGCGCGCGTGGAAGTGCTCGAGGCGCGCGGTCCGCAGACCCGGGTCCGCTTCGGCGCCGTCGAGGCGTCGGTCGCCGCGGGCGCGCTCCGCGATCTCGCCCGCTGACCTCGCCGGTGGTGGTATCCCTGCGCCCGGAGGCGCGCGATGCCGGAGGAAGGGATCGAGACCCAGGAGCTCAAGGAGAACCTCGAGGAAGCCGCCGAGAAGGCCGAGGGCAAGGAGGAGAAGGGAGAAGAGACGCGCGCGCGCTGGCTCACCTGGTTGTCCCTCTCGACCGCGATCCTCGCCGTGCTCGCCGCGATCGCGTCCCTCGAGTCGGGCGACCACGCGAACGAGGCGATCGTTCTCAAGACCGACGCCACGCTCACCCAGTCCGCGGCGGACGACGCGTGGGCCTTCTTCCAGGCGAAGTCGGTGAAGGAGGACGTCTACCGCGCGCTCGTCCCGCTCGCCCCGCGCCCCGAGGTCGCTGCGGAGTGGATGAAGCAGGCGTCCGAGGAGAGCGTGGAGAAGAACGAGAAGAAGGGCGAGGCCGAGAAGCTCGTCGCGGAGGTCAAGGCGGCGGACGTCGAGTCGCGGCAACACCTGGCGCTGCACCACCGGTTCGCCAAGAGCGTGACCATCTTCCAGGTGGCCATCGCGCTGGCGGCGATCGCCGCGCTCGCCCGACGCAAGGCCCTGTGGTGGGTGAGCCTCGGCGTCGGGCTGCTGGGCGCGGTGTTTCTCGTGCTGGGCTTCCTGCCCGCGTGAGAGCCCGGGCGACTACTTGTCGCGCACGTTCACCGAGCCGATGAAGTCGAACTTCCCCAGCGGAACGCCGTTGTGCCGGAGGATCGCGTACGCGGTCGTCAGGTGGAAGAAGAGGTTCGGCATCGCCATCTCGGTCAGGTAGTCGCTGCCGGAGAGGACCTTGCCCTCCATGAACGGCAGGGTCACGACGCGCGTCTCGGCGCCGTCGAAGTCGCTCGCCTTGTAGCTCTCGAGGTGCTTCGTGCAGGTGTGGATGCGCGCGCGCGCCTCCTCCATCGTCTGCTCGGTGTCGGGGTGCTTCGGCGCCTCCTTGCCGGAGAGCCGGGCCGCCAGGAACTTGGCGTTGTCGCACGACGACTGGATCTGGCGGATGAGGGGGTACTGGTCGGGCGCGAGCCGCGCGGCGAGGAGCACGCTCGGGTCGAACGACTTGGCCTTGGCGTGCGCGACGCCCTTCTCGAGCCAGGTGTCGAGGTTGTGGAGCATCTTCTTGGATTCGAGGACGGATGCGAAAACGAGCGACATGGGAACCTCCGGGGAGCCGGAGGCTAGCGCCACGGGGTCGTGCCCTCCAGCGCCCCACGGGCGATCGCGGCCCTGGACACGCCCTGGTCCAGGAGGGGCCGGATCCTTCGAAAATAGTGGTCCCACGGGGGGCGCGATGATTGAATCGCGGCGTTCCCGTCTGCGTCTGTCGAAGAGACGCGTATCGTGCGGGTTCGCCCAGGCGCAATCGGCCGGGGCCCGAAGAACAATAAGGGGAGTCCCATGCAGACCTTCGTTCGCACTTCGCTGTTCTCCATCCTCGCGACCGCCGCCGTGGCGTGCTCTGCCAATGGCCAGGTGGGCGTCCAGGCGCCGCCTCCGCCCCAGGCCACCGTCGTGGTCGGGACGCAGCCGCCGCCGCCGCCCCCACCCGCGACGGTCGTCGTCGCGCAGCCGCCGCCCCCTCCGCCGCCGCCCCCTCCGCCGCCGCCCCCGCCCGCGGTTCACCCGGCGTACCTGCACGCGCTCAGCGACCTCCGCCAGGCACGCTTCAACCTCGCCCGCCGAGGCGGCGATCGAGCCATGAAGTGGGACGAGGCGATCGCCATCGGCGCCATCGACCGCGCCATCGCCGACATCAAGGGCGCCGCCATCGACGACGGGAAGAACCTCGACGACCACCCCCCGGTCGACGCCCGTGAGGCGCGCGCGGGACGCCTGCACCGGGCGCTGGCCGCGCTCCGCCAGTCGCTGGCCGACGTGAACCAGGAAGAGGACAACGCCTACGCGCAGGGCCTGAAGGCCAAGGCGATCCGCAACATCAACGAGGCCATTCGCCTGACCGAGCAGGGCATCTTCGCGGCCGAGCACGACATCTAGTCGACGCTGCGCCGAGGTGCCTCACACCTTCTCGAAGGGGAGGTACCTCGGCTGCCAGGCCTTCGCGCGCACGTGGGCGCCGGCGGTCGCTCGCGTCAGCTTCGTCGTGCGCGCGGCGCCGTCGTCGAACGCCTGCTCGATCACGCGGGTGGCGACGTGGGCCGCGACGTCGCGCATCTCCTCGACCGGTGGGTACACGAGCCCGCCCGACAGGTGCTTCTCCTTCACGTACTCCGCCAGCGCGTACGACGAAGCGGCCACCATGCCGTCGGTGATCTCGCTCGCCTCCGCGAGGATCGCGCCGAACCCGAGGCCCGGGAAGATGAACGCGTTGTTCCCCTGGCCGATGGGTACGTCGCGCCCGTCGACCTTCACCGGATCGAACGGGCTCCCGGTCGCGACGATGGCCCGGCCGCGGCTCCAGGCCAGAAGGTCCTCCGGCGTCGCCTCGCAGGACGCGGTGGGGTTCGACAGCGGGAACACCACCGGCCGCTCCACGTGCTCGCACATCGCGCGCACCATCGGCTCCGTGAAGCACCCCGGCACCCCGGAGAGACCCAGGAGCACCGTCGCGCGAGACTTCGCGATCGTCGCCTCGAGCTCGAAGGGGCCTTCGCCCCAGCCGGCCAAGCGCGCCCGCTCCTGCGCCAGCGGCGCCTTGTAGTCCTCCATCTTGCGGCCTTCGACGAGGAGGCCTCTCGAGTCCAGGACGAAGATGCGAGCCCGGGCCTCGGCCGCGGTCAGGCCCTCCCGCCGCATCCCTTGCTGGATGGCCATGGCCACGCCCGCGCCGCCGGCCCCCGCGCCGTGGACCACCACCACCTCGTCGCGCAGCTCGCGGCCACGCAGGGCGCACGCGCTCACGAGCCCCGCCAGCGCCACCGCGCCGGTGCCCTGGATGTCGTCGTTGAACGACGGGAGTCTCTTCCGGTACCGGTCGAGCACTTCGAACGCCGTATCCTTCGACAGATCCTCCCACTGGAGCACGGCCTGCGGCCACTTCGCACGCAGGGCCTCCACGAACGAGTCCATGAAGGCCAGGTACTCGGCACCACGGAGGCGCTTTTGCCGCACCCCGAGGTACGAGCCGCTCGCCAGGAGGTCGTCCCGATCCGTCCCGACGTCGAGCCCGACCGGCAGCGAGCGGTACGGGCTGACGCCTCCCGCCGCGGTGTAGAGCGCGAGCTTCCCGATCGAGATGGCCAGCCCGCCCCACCCCTGGTCCCCGATGCCGAGGATCGCGGATGAATCGGTAGCGACGATGATGCGCACGTCGTCGAGCAGGCAGTTGTCGGCCACCTTCGCCGCGCGGTCGATGTTGAGCGGCGAGAGCGAGAGGCCCCGCGCGCCCTGGTAGAGGTTCGACGCGTTCTTCACCGCATCGCCCACCGTCGGCGTGTAGATGATGGGCAGCATCTCCGCGAGGTGCTGCTCGAGGAGCGCGTAGTAGAGGGTCTCGTTGCGCTCCTGGAGGGCGCGGAGGTTGCCGTACTTGGCCAGCGGCGTCGGCTCGCGCAGAAACGCGGCGTACGTGCGCACGAGTTGCTCCTCCATCGTGCCGACGTGCGGCGGGAGCAGCCCGTCGATGCCGAGCGCGATCCGCTCCTCCTGGGAGAAGCACGTCCCCTTGTTGAGCAGGGGCATGCGGAGGAGCGCGGCGCCCTCGAGTCGCACGCGCATGCGCGGGAGGCCGTCAGCCCCCCGCACGGTCTCGAAGTAGCGGGACATTCGGCCCATGGCGCGGGGAGCCTAGCGCGACGGTCTCGATGCGGCGAGACTTGGCACCTAGTCCGCGCACGCCAGCGGAACCGTGTGGACCCCGCCGTTCACGTAGATGACGAGCGCGTGAAGGCCGTCCGCTGCGACGACGGGTGTGGACGTCACTGGGATCGAACCCGCCGATGGGGCTGGGCAGCGCGACGAGGGGGCCACGGGGCGTGCCGTCCGGGGCGTGCTCCTGGATGTAGATGGTCCACGTGTCGTTCATCTCGACGGCGTCCTCGAGCAACGTCACGAGGACGTCACCGCTCGGCGTCGCGGCGAGCGCCTCGCCGTAAGGGGCGGCGGTGAAGGGCACGGTCGTGACCGAGCCGGCCTCCCCGCCGGAGGGATCGAGCGGGGCGAACGCGGCGGCGGAGATCTCCGTCCACCACGAGGCGAGCGCTCCCCCGGGGGTCACCGCGAGCATCAAGGGCGCGGCGTTCGCAGGCTGGGCCACCGAGGGCGACAGCGTGTTTCCCTGCGCATCGAAGTGCTCGAGCACCCCCGAGTAGACTCCCGTCGTCGAGTCCTCGCGAAACGCGTTCAGCAGGAAGGATCCGTCGTCGAACACGAGGCGGCTCCAGAGGGCATAGTCGGCAGGGTCGCCGAGCGGTGTGGTCGAGATCGGGTCGCCGCTGCCGTCGATGGCAACGAGCGAGGTGGGCGTCGTCCCCTCGGCGCCCTGGGCGACGAGATACGTGAAGACGGACGTGGCGTCGCTCGAATCGGGGGCGGTGTCGGCGTCGGGCGGGTTCACGTCGAGCTCCGAGCGCGCCCCGCACGCCACCGCGCCGAGCACGGCCAGGAAGAGCAAGATGACGACGGAGCCCGGGAAGCGCATCGCTTGCTCGACTCTACGATCCCGGAGGCGGCGTGGGCGCCGCCATCCCTTTCCGCCGGAACAGCGCGAGCGCTCCCGCCACGGCAAGCAGGGCCACCAGCGTCACGAGGTCGCGACGTTCCAGCCCGCCGAGGAGTGTCAGCACGAGGACCGCCGCGAGCACCGGAACCGCCGCCCCTCCTCGGACGACGAACGGCGGGCGCTCGGATCGGACGCCGCGGGCGCGAAGCCGCAGGAGCCCCACGCAGCATACGAGGTACACGCACAGCGTCCCCGAAGCGCTGAGCGTCGCCAGCGCGCGGAAAGTGCCGGAGAGCGCCAGCCCGGCGCACACGACGGCATAGAACACGATGGCCACCGCGGGCGTCGCGCGCGCGCCGTCGACGCGCCCGAGCGGCGATGGCAGGGC
>JBEKGQ010000476.1:0-5800 GCA_050012715.1 Polyangiaceae bacterium | reverse complement strand
GTGCCGTCCGGCGAGGCGGAGGTGAGGCTCGTGTAGTCGGCGTTGATCTTGACGTAGTCGTAGGAGAGGTCGCAGCCCCACGCGACCGCCGACGCGCTGCCCTCGACGAGCTTCACGTCGATGCCGACGTGCGGCTCGCGCATCTTCGCGCGGAGGGCCAGCGGGTCGATCTCCGCCGGCGCGCCAGCCGTGTACACGCAGCAGCCCTGGACGTGCACCGTCGCCTTCGTCGGATCGATGGCCCACTTGCGCGAGCCGACGCGCGCGCCGATGGCCGAGAGCACGCGGCCCCAGTTGGGGTCGGCGCCGAAGATGGCGGACTTCACCAGGCTCGAGCCGGCGACGCTCTTCGCGAGGTCGCGCGCGATGGCCACGTCGGGCGCGCCGGCGATGCGCACCTCGACGAGCTTCGTCGCCCCCTCACCGTCCTCGGCGATCATGCGCGCCAGCTCGCCGCACACGCCCTCGAGCGCCTCGGCGAGCGCCGCGTGCTCGGGGCTCCCCTCGTCGACCACCGGGTTCCCCGCGAGCCCGTTCGCGAGCGCGAACACCGCGTCGTTCGTGCTCATGTCGCCGTCGACGGTGATCATGTCGAAGCTCGCGCCCATCGCGCGCGAGAGGGCGCTCTGCAGCGCGCGCGGCGTGACGGCGAGGTCGGTCGTGATGAAGGCGAGCATCGTCGCGAGCTCGGGCGCGATCATGCCGCTGCCCTTGGCGAACGCGGCGATGGACGCCTCGACGCCGCCGACGGTGAGCACGCGGCTCGCGAGCTTCACGCGCGTGTCGGTCGTCATCACCGCCTGCGCCGCAAGCTCGATGGCCCCCCCCCGCGACGACGCGAGCTGCGGCGCAGCCGCGACGAGCTTCTGCACCGGGAGGCGCACGCCGATGACGCCGGTCGACGCGGCGAAGACGCTCTCCGGGGGGACGTCGAGGGAAGCCGCGACCGCCGCGCACACCGCGCGCACGTCGCGCTCCCCTTCGGGACCCACGAGTGCGTTCGCGTTGCCGCTGTTCGCCACGATCGCGCGCACGCCCCCGGCCGGGAGCCGCGCCGCCGCGTCGCGCACCGGGGCCGCGCGGGAGGCGTTGACGGTGAAGCACCCGGCGGCCGCGCAGGGCACGTCGCTGAAGACGAGCGCCATGTCCTTGCGCGCCGCCTTGATGCCGCCGTGGATGCCCGAATACGTGAAGCCTCGCGGCGTTCTCACCGTCGCTCCTCCCGGGTCCCGTTCACGGCGACACGCGCTGCAGGTGCTCGAGCCCGAGGGTCTCGTCCCAGCCGTTCATGACGTTGAGGTTCTGCACGGCCTGCCCGGCAGCTCCCTTCAGCAGGTTGTCGATCGCCGCGAGGGCGACGACCACGTCGGCGTCGGCGCTCGCCCCGACGTACGCGAAGTTCGTCCCGACGACGCGGGAGAGGCGCACCTCGTCGGGCGCCACGACACGCACGAAGGGCGACGACGCGTACGCGGCACGCAGGCAGTCGCCGACGCGCGCCGCATCGGTGCCCGGGCGCGGACGCGCGTAGCACGTGGCGAGGAGACCGCGCGCGACGGGCAGGAGGTGCGCCGTGAAGGTGACCTGCGCGCCGGGGGCGAAGCGCGCGAGCGCCCCGGCGATCTCGGGCGTGTGCTGGTGGGCGAGGACGCGGTACGCGCGCACGTCGCCGTCGATGGCCACGAAGGAATACGCGTCGCCGCTCTGTCGCCCGGCGCCCGTCACCCCGCTCTTGGCGTCGACCACGAGGCCCGTCGGCTCGACGAGCCCATCGCGCACGAGCGGCGCGAGCGCGAGGAGAGCGGCGGTCGGGTAGCAGCCAGGGTTCGCGACGAGGACGCCGCCGCTCGCGCGAGGCAGGGGAAAGAGCTCGGGCAACCCGTAGTGCGCGCGCTCGAGCCACGCGGCGGCGGTGTGCTCGAAGCCGTACCAGCGCGGATACGCGGCGGCCGGGAGGCGAAACGCGCCCGAGAGGTCCACGACCTGCCGCCCGCGCTCGGCGAAGGCGGGGGCGAGGCGCAGCGAGACGTCCGCGGCGGTGGCGAGGAGGACGGCATCGCACGCCTCGACGTGGTCGACCGCGGCCGCGTTCGCGACGAAGCGAGCGTCGCCCGCCGTAGGCATGCCGAGGTGCGCCGCGACGCTCTCGCCGGCGAGCTTGTCGCTCGTGGCGAAGGCCATGCTCAGCCGTGGGTGGGCCTCGACCAGCCGCGCCGCCACGGCTCCCGAGAAGCCGGAAGCACCGACGACGCCGACCCGCATCAGGGGTGCTGGCCGGGGCCCCCGGGAGGCCCCATGCCCTGGTGCGCCTTCTTGAGGCGCTCCTCGATGGCGGGGTTGAGGTGACGCATCCCGGAAGGGATGCCGGACGGGGTCGGCGCCGTCGGCGAGGGCCGCACGGCCCCGTTGATCGCCTGGGCGATCTGGGCTGCGGGAGGGGCCGCCGGAGGCGTCGGTGCCGCCGCGGCGACGGAGGCCGAGGCGCTGGCCGCGGTGTCATCGGCCGTGATGGCCGGCGCCGACGGCGTGACCGCCCACCAGAGCCCCACGGCGACGAAGAGACCGGCCCCGAGCGCGGGCAGCCACATGGGCGTCTGCGGCTCGGCCTGCGCCTCGACCTGGGGATGGCTAGCGTGCGAGTCGGTCATGGCGGCGCTGCTTTTACCACACGCCCGTCCAAAACGTGTCCCCCTCCGCGCCCCGGGATCGGCCTTTGCACCGTCCGGAGCTATGGTTCGTCTCGTGACACCCGTGAAGCGCTCGCTCCTCCTTTCGGCGTCGGTCGCTCTCGCCTGCGCCGCCTCGCCCGCGATGGCCCAGCAGCCCGCCGGACGCCCCCTCCCGCCGCTGCCCGGCCAGTACGCGCCGCCTCCGCCGGCGGCGGGCGCAGCGGCCGCCGTGGCTGCGCCGGCCGCGCCGACGCCGCAGCAGGTGTACGAGCACATCCGTCGCGGGGTGGTCGCCATCGAGCGGAACGGGGTCCCCCTCGCCATCGGGACCGTGCTGGGCGGGGACGGGCGGATCCTGACCGCGCTGTCAGGCCTGGGCGGCGCCGAGGGTGCGGATGTTCGCTATGCCGACGGAACCGCCGTTCACGCCAAGGTAGGGCACGCCGACAAGGACGCCGACCTCGCGCTGCTGGTTCCGCAGGGGGCGAAGTGGACGGATGGGCTGGTCGCGAGCGAGGCCGACCCGCTGAACCAGGCGGTCCGGGCGATGCTCCCGGGCAAGGGGGCGCACCTCGGTCCCGCCGAAGCCGCGGTGAAGGGGCGAACGGACGCGCATGCCCGTGACGGCCTGCCGCTGCTCCAGATGCTCGACATCGACCTGAAGGGCGCGCCCATCCCGGGGGCGCCGCTGCTCGACGGCACGGGGAGCGTCGTCGGGGTGCTGGTGCGGGCCTGCAAGGGCACGCTGCCGACGACGACGGACGTACCCTGGGCCGCGTGGGGCAATGCGCCCGCGCCGGCCGCGAAGGCCGCCTGCACGCCGGTCGTGCTGGGCGAGCCGGTGAACGCGATCCGCTCGTTCCTGTCGAAGACGCCGGCGACGGCGGTGGCGCCCGCCCCGTGGCTCGGGATCCGCGGCGAGACCGAGACGCAGACCTCGACCCACGGCGTCCGTCTGACCGCGGTCGCGCCGCAGAGCCCCGCCGAAAAGGCCGGGCTGAAGCCGAGCACGGACATCATCGTGGCGGTCGACGGGCAGCCCATCGACAGCACCGAGAAGCTCGCGGAGGCGGTGGGACGGCACGCTCCGGGCGATACCGTCAAGCTCCTCGTCTTCGGCGAGGGAAAGTTCCGCGACGCCTCCGTCACGCTGCGCGCCGCTCCCTGATTGTCGCTTTCGTCGCGAGATTCAGCACTTCCGCGCAGTCCCGGTTGACACGGTGAGCACGTCCTTGCGACGATCCGCCGTCGTGGGAGGACCACTCCGCATCGAAGTCGCCGGCGAGACGAACGTCGGCATGAAGCGCACCCATAACGAGGACAATTTCTCGATCATGGAGGAGAGCGGCCTCTACATCGTTGCGGACGGCATGGGAGGCCACGCGTCGGGAGAGATCGCGAGCAAGATGGCGGTCGACGCCATGCGGGAGTTCTTCGCCGCGACGGCGAACGACCCCGAGCGGACATGGCCGTACAAGATGGACCGCTCGAAGGGCTACGAGGAGAACCGGCTCATCACCGGGATCAAGCTCGCGAACCTGCGCATCTACGAGAGCGCGCAGCGCGACCCGCGGCAGCGCGGGATGGGGACGACGATCGTGTCGCTCTTCGCGGTGGAGGACGGCGTCTACATCGCGCACGTGGGCGACTCGCGCGTGTACCGGATGCGCGAGGGGAAGCTCGAGCAGCTCACCGAGGATCACTCGCTGCTGAACGACTACATCAAGATGAAGCGCCTCACGCCCGAGGAGATCGCGAACTTCCCGCACAAGAACGTCATCGTGCGCGCGCTCGGGATGAAGGACACGGTGAAGGTCGACACTCGCCTCGAGCAGCCGCGCGCGGGCGACGTCTACCTGCTGTGCTCCGACGGGCTCTCGGGCCCGGTGACGGACCCCGACATGGCCGACGTGCTCCTCGACACGAAGGACCTGAAGACGGCCGCGTCGCGCCTCATCGCCAAGGGCAACGAGAACGGCGGGCCGGACAACATCACCGTCGTCCTGGCGCGTTGGGTCCAGGGCTAGCGCACGTCCATGGGGCCGAGCGCGAAGTACGCGAGGGCGACGAGGACGAGCGTCACGAGCGCGACGAGCACGTAGCTGATCTTCGTCTGCCCCGTGCTCCACCCGTCGGCGAAGAACTTGCCCTTGGAGCGGCGGCGAATGCGGCGCTGCACGCCACCCAGGAGATCGGGCGCGTTCCGCGCGACGACGTCCGTCCCGAGGGTGCGCTTGAGCAGCTTGCGCACGATCTCGTCGTCGCTCTCCTCGTCGTTCGCCGCGCTCTCGCCGGCGTCTCTCGTCCCCTTCGGCTGCTCGCTCATTGGATCTTCTCCCCGAGCGCCCGCTCGACCAGCTCCTTCAGCTGAGCGCGCGCGCGGTGGATGCGGCTCTTGACGGTCCCTTCCGGTAGGCCCGTGATGGCTCCGATCTCTTCGTAGCTCAGTTCTTCCACGTCGCGGAGCACGAGGCACTCGCGGAAGGTCGGCTCGAGCTGGAGGATGGCCTCCTGCACGATGTGCTCGACCTGCTTTCCGGCCATCATCTCGTCGGGCCGGTCGATCTGCGCGGTGTTCGTGTGGGCTCCCTGGCCCATCGGCAGGCGTTCCTGCAGGGCCTCGAGCTCGTCCTGCTCGCCGGCGTGGCGCACGCGGAGGTACTTGGTCCGGTTCTTACAGAGGTTGATCGCGATCCGGTAGATCCACGTCGACAGCTTCGACTCCCCGCGGAAGGAGCCGACCGCCTTGAACACCTGCACGAAGACCTCCTGGGCGAGGTCCTCGGCCTCGGCGCGGTTGCCGATCATGCGCAGCACGAGCGCGAAGACGCGGCGCTCGTACGCCTTCACCAGCGCGTTGAACGCCCTTTCGTCGCGCGCCACGAGCCGCTCGACGAGGCGTGCCTCCTCCTCGCCCGCCTGACGGGCGGCATCGGGATCGTCGGACGTCGGCACGCCGTCCCATCGTGCCCGATCCCACTCGGGCGGCGCAAAGAGATCCCCGCGTGCGGCGCCCCGGGAGCGTCGCGCCATCTTGACGGGCCTGACCACCCCGGTGCGCGGAAGTTCCTCACCGGCGTTCCATCGTCGCCTCGGCCCGCAACGTCTGGTGGACGAGGTCGCCCACGACG
>JBEKGQ010000475.1:0-8563 GCA_050012715.1 Polyangiaceae bacterium | reverse complement strand
AGAGCCGCCGGGAGAGGGGATAGTCCTCCGTCGCGACCGACAGCGGAGACGGAAGCCGCGGGGTCGAGGCCTCTTCTTGCACCATCACCGCCTTGGCGCTCCGTACGTAGGCGAGCCCGATGAACCCGACGGCGCTCGAGTCCGCCGCGACGGCGTCCGAGAGCTCCACGCTCGACTCGAATGTCCGGGCGCCCGTCGCCAGCGGCCGATCGCCGAGCACGAGGCGCTTGAAGGTGTCGAACGTCCCGGAGCGGCTGTCGAGCGAATGGACCGTGACCGGACCGGCCGCCCCGCCCACGTCCGACCAGCTCGCCGCCGCGCCCGAGAAGATCGTCGCGAGCTGGCTCTCGGTGAGGGACGTGACCCGGTTCGCCGGGTTCACGATCACCGCGATCCCGTCGAGCCCGATGACGTGCTCGCTCGCCGCGGCCCTCATCCTGCCGAGGGTCGTCGCGTCCGCCACGTCGGCGTCGCTCACGCGCCGGGAGGCCATGCCGACGTCGCAGCGCCCCGCGGTGAGATCCTGGAACGCCGTCGCCGTCCCGTGTCCCTCGACCGCGATCGAGTCGAGCGTCCGCTCGCCATCGCGCGCTTCGACCACGACGCTGTCCTGGCCGTCCCGCCGGCGGACGACGGTCGCGCCGGTTCGCTTGCGGAGGAAGGCCTCGGCCAGCGCGGGCACGAGGTCGCTACCCATCGTGTTCGACCCGTGAAGGCGCACGAGCGGCGCCTGCGGCGGCGGCGTCACCGGCGCCGCGATGACCCCGGCCTCCGGCGTGGACGGCGCGACGGGCACGTCGGGGCGCCGCAGGAGGACGACCGCGGCGATCACGCCGCCCACCGCCAGCAGCCCGGCGAGCGCGAAGGGCGCGCGCCGCGTGCGCCCTCCGATGGTGCCCGTCGTCGGCGTCTCCTGGACGGTCCGGGCCAGGAGCGCCGCCGAGCCCTGGCCTCCTCGTGGCCCGCGCGCGGACTGGCTCGAGCCCATCGACGTCGGCCCATCCGGCCGCGCGAGCGAAGGATGCGACGGTTGCGGCGGGTCGTCGGCGAAGGACGGCACGAGCTCTCCCGGCGACGGCGGCGGCAGCGCAGCGAGGGCCTCGTAGGCGGCGCGTGCGTCCGGAAAGCGCTGCGCGGGGTCCCGGTCCACGCAGCGCGCAAACCATGCGTCGAAGCCCGCCGGCAGGCGATCGCCGCGCTCGACCCCCACCGCGCGGGTGGACGCGGGCGGGATCGGCTCGATGACCACTTCACGGAGGAGCACCGCCGGGGTCACGTTCGCGAGGTTTGCGCTGGGAAAGAAGTGCTTGCCGGTGAGGAGCAGGTAACCGAGAAGGCCGTACGACCAGACGTCGGTCGGTGGCCCGATGGGGACGTCGGTCGTCGTCTGCTCCGGGGCCATCCAGGACGGCGTGCCGAGGAGCGCGCCGGTCGACTCGGTCGAGCCCGACACCGCCTTCGCGATGCCGAAGTCGAGCACCTTCACCATGACCGTGCCCGACGCGTGGCGCGACGGGGAGAGGAACACGTTGGCCGGCTTGAGGTCGCGGTGCACGATGGAGAGCTCGTGAGCCGCGCCGAGCGCGTGCGCGATCTGGCGCATCACCTCGAGCGCGTCGGGCCACGCGAACGCGCCGCGACGTCGCATCTCGCGCGACAGCGTCGTTCCCTGGAGCAGCTCCATGACGATGTAGAGCGTCCCGGTCGCCTCGTCGTGCCCGGCGTCGAGCACCTGGGCGACGTGATCGCTCGGGATGGACGCCGCGAGGTGCGCTTCGCGGATGAACCGGGTCCGCAGGGCCTCGTCGTGCGCGAAGTGCCCGTGCATGACCTTGAGGGCGCGGCGCGCCCGCGTCGCCAGCTGGTCGACCTCGTAGACCGTCCCCATGCCGCCCTCGGCCAGCGGCCGCACGATCCGGTATGCGCCCCCGATGACCGTTCCGGGCGGGAGAACGGCAGCTCCGCTGGGGGGGATGCTCGGCTGCACCGGCCGGATCATCGATCCGAAGGCGCGAAGAGGCGAGCGTTCCGAGCTGAATCCTCGTCACAATCGCCTCCGGCCGCCGTTTCGCGCTACGATCGCGCCCATGCCTCCGACCACGTTCCCCCTCGATGGCTCCGAGTGGGCGATGCTGCGCGAGCAGGTCGCGACCATCCAGCAGCTCGTGACGAAGAAGTACGGCGCGCCCCCCTTCAACCAGTCGCTCGACGACCTGGAGCCCCTGCAGCGGCTCATCGACGACCACGTCTGGGACGATTCGCAGGAGGATCAGTTCCGCGCGCTCAGCTCGGCCTTCGGGAACGTCGTCGCCAAGGTGCTCGCGTTCGAGTGGGTCGCGGAGACCGACGGACGCGGAGCCCGTCAGCCGGCCCTCGTCCTCAAGGCCTCCAAGGCCCTCGTCGTGCAGCCGCAGAAGCTCATCCTCGATCGCGTGCGCCGATCGGAGCCGGTCGATCTCCACGCCCTCCACGACAACATCAAGGCGCAGGTCGCCAAGACCAAGCTGCTGCCGAACAAGATCCTCTGAGGCCGAGCGAGCGGCCTGCTAGGCGGTCGTCGCCACGCGGTGGACCAGGCGCGGGAGGGCATCCCGGAACGCCGCTTCCGGGGTGAGCAGGCTCACCACCAGGTAGGCCTCGCGGTCGAAGTCGAAGAAGTGCCCCGGGTGCACGTGGATGCCGTCCTCCGCGACGAGCCCGACCGCCCACTCCAGCTCGCTCCGCGTCCGCGGCACGCGAAGCGTCGCGTACCAGCCGCCCTCGACGTCGAGCAGCGTCACCGGCGAGCCCTCCACGGCGTCCTTCGCGAAGGCGAGGTTCGCGCGGGTCCTCGCGCGGATCGCGTCCTCGACGACGTGCCGCGACGCGAGGAGGGCGCCGGCGCCGTGCTGCACCGGCGTCGCCAGCGACAGGAAGGCGTCCGCGATCACCTCGAGGCGCCCCATCGCCTCGGCGATCCGCGCCTCGCGCCCGCCCACCGTCATCCAGGCGAGCTTCATCTGCGGCAGCGCGGCCAGCTTCGAAAGGCCTCCGAGGGCGAACACGAGCTCGGCCCCCTCCGCCTCGAGCACGGAGCGCGCCCGGGTCGGATCGTCGCGCAGCGGATAGCCCGCGAACACCTCGTCGCTCACGATGGGGAGGCCCAGCGCGGCCAGCCCGGCGAGCTCGGCCCGCTTCAGGTACGAGCCGGTGGGGTTGTTCGGGGTCACGGTCACGATGGCGCGCGTCCTCGGCGTCACCGCGTCGCGCGCGGACGCGAGGTCGACGTGCCACGCGCCGTCGTAGGCCAGCCGATACGGCACCGCCTGCACGCTCTCGAGCCGCGCCAGGTGCTCGAAGAGCGGATAGCTCGGCACGGGCACGAGCACCTCGTCGCCCGGGTCGCAGAGGAGCTTGAAGAGGAACGCGTAGGCCTCGCTCGTGCTCGCCGTCAGCACCACGCGCGACGGCTCCGTCGCCGGCCCCCGCGCCGACAGCTCCTTCGCCACCGCTTCGCGCGCCGGCGCGATGCCGAACGCGGCCGGCTCGTAAGCGAGCGCCGCCGGTCGCGCGAGGGCGGCGAGGATGGCCTCCCGCGCGTACGGGAGGCCGGCCCGCGTCGGGTTCGACTCCGTGAGATCGACGACCTCGCGCGACGACGCCCGCGCCCGCTCGAGCGCGACCGCGAGCGGATTCGGCGAGAGGTCGACCGACGAGCGCGACGAGAACATCCGCGGCGCCGATGCCGGGAGCGGCTAGGTCCCGCCGCCGAGGCCCATCGCGGCGCGCTTGGCGCGCTTGCGGACGTCGAGGTGCAGCGACTCGTCGTGGTTGATCCCGGCGAAGACCGTCTGCGCCTCCATCTTGCGCCCGGCCGCCGCGAAGGCCTCCGCGTAGTTCCAGCGGGCCTTCCAGTCGTGCCCCTTCATGTCGCCGAGCTTCTCGGCGTCGGCGATGACCTCGGCCGCCTTGCCGTGGCGCACGAGCTCCGCCCACCACTCCGCCCTGAGCTCGTCGTCCCCCGGCGAGAGCGAGACGGCCTTCTCGAACATCGGCATCGCCCGCTCCGCGTCGCCGATCGCCAGCCGCGCCCGCGCCAGCATCCGCCACGCGCCGGCCTGCGCGGGGTGCGCCTCGGCGTGGGCCTCGAACTTCGGCAGCGCCGTCTCGAGCTGCTCGAGGTCGTGGCGCGACGCCGGCCACCACCGGAGGTCGAGCGCCATGAGATCGCCCGGATCGGCGGCGATCGCTTTGTCGAGCTCCGCGTTCGCCTCGTCGGTCTTGTTGGCGGCGAGGAAGCACCGCGCCAGATCGAGGTGCGCCCCCGCCGACGAGCCGTCCTTCTCGACCACCGCGCGCGCCGCCGCGGTGGCCTCGTCGACCCGCCCGAGCTCGCGCAGCGCGGTGATGCGCGCGGAGACGGCCCGCGCGTCGGGGGCTCCGCCGCCGGCGAGCGCGATGGCCTTCTCCGCCGCCGCGAGCGCCACCGCCGGGCGCCGCTCGAGCTGGTGATACGCCACCTGCCGCATGTAGTAGTCGACGTCGCGCGGCTCGGCCGCCCAGACCGACTCCATGTGCTCGGTCACCTTGTCGGTCCGCACGTACGTGAGCGACGCCGCGTCCCGCGGATCCTCGTAGACCGCGGCGAGCACGCCCAGCGCCTTCAGCGTGTCGAGCGCCTGGTTGTGCGAGGGGTTGCGCTCCAGGGCGTCGACCAGCGCGCCGATCGCGTCCTCCCGCCGCTCGAGCGACAGGAGCACGTTGGCGCGCGTAACGTGGAACTCCGCGTCGTCGGCCCACGTCTCGGTGACCGAGTCGAGCATCGCGATGGCGGCCGCGTGGTCGCCCGCGCTCGACAGCGCCGAGCCGAGGTTCAGCTTCGCGCAGTGATCGTTCGGGTCGATGTTCGCGATCATCCGCAGCGCGCCCGCGGCGGCCTTGAAGTCGTTCTTTCCGAACGCGTCCTGCGCCTTCGCCCAGCTGTCCTTCTTGGCGACGAAGACCTCGAACGAGCGCGCCAGCGCCGCGTTCTGCGTCCGCCAGTTGGCGTTGTGCATCGCGGGGGACGTCGTGATGAACTTGCTCACCCACGCGCGCATCTGGTCGACGGTCATCCCCTTGTCGGCGAGCGACTCGAACTCGCCCTTGGGGACCGGGATGCGCGCGGGAACGCCCTGCTTCTTCGCGAGCTTCTCGTCGAGGCCGATGAGCAACCAGTCGCCTGCGTCTTCGGACATGCGGGCGAAAGTACCAGAAGAGGCGGGCGTGACCTTGACAGTATCGACTGTCACAGTTATGAATGCCGTGACGATGTGAAGAAGCGCGCCCCCATGGGCGCGTGACCGTCGTCGTGGAGGATCCCCATGCTCGCCGTAGAACCCGGCGCGAGCGCCCCCGTGCGCCCCGCGCCCCGCGATCACGACCTCGCCACCGACCCGCGTTCCCTCCCGGATAGAGAGCGATATCGCCTCTTTGGCGAGGAGGTGGACGCCGTCAAGGCCGCCGTCCAGGCCCGCGTCGGTGACGAGGACGTCACGTACGTCCGTCGCCTGAACCGCTTCTCCCGCGCCCCGGGGCGGAGACGTTCTCTTCGAAGGCCTTCCGCTGGGACATCCCTATCGACGAGGAGGCCTGGCGCTACGCCTACAACGTGAAGCACCACGGCAACACGAACATCGCCGGCAAGGATCCGGACATCGCGTTCGGTCACGTCCGCCTCACCGAGCAGACGCCGTGGAACCGGCGGCACTCGACCCAGCTCCTCGTGGCGCTGACCGTCATCTTCCCGAACTTCACGTTCTTCATCGGCGCGCACGCGGCGGGCCTGAACGACGTCTTCATCGACAACGGCCTGCCGGAGAAGTTCGACATCCTGCCGGACCGCTCGAAGGAGAGCGTCCGCGGCGCCTGGAAGAAGGGCCTCCGCAAGTACGTGCCGTACTACCTCTACAACTACGTGCTCTGGCCCGCGCTCGCGGGGCCGATGTTCTGGAAGGTCCTCCTCGGCAACTGGCTCGCCGAGACCGCGCGCAACGTCTACTCGGCGGCGACCATCTTCTGCGGCCACGTGGGCGAGGACGTGGCGAGCTACCCCGCCGGCACCCGGGCCCACGGGCGCGGGGAGTGGTACGCGATGCAGATCGAGGCCGCGAACGACTTCGCGGTGAGCTGGCCGGTGTCGGTGCTCTGCGGGGGGCTCGACATGCAGATCGAGCACCACCTGTTCCCGCAGCTCGCGCCGCAGCGGCTCCGCGAGGTCGCCCCCGCGGTCGAGGCCCTCTGCGAGAAGTACGGCGTCGAGTACCGGAAAGACACCTGGGGCCGCACGCTGAAGAAGGCTCTCTCGTACATCGGGGAGCTCGGAAAGCGCGGAGGCGTGCGCGAGGTCGTGCGGTCCATGGCATGATCGCCGTCGCGATGCCGACGACGACGCCCGACGACGCGACCGAGCCGACCGGCTACACGATCGACGAGCTCGCGTCCGTGGCGCGGGTGCCGAGCCGCACCATCCGCTTCTACCAGTCGAAGGGCGCCCTCATGGCGCCGGAGATCCGCGGCCGGGTCGCCTTCTACGGCCCGGCCCACGTCGAGCGCCTCAAGCTCATCGCGCAGCTCCAGGACCGGGGGCTCCGCATCGACGCCATCGGGGATCTCCTCGCGAGCATCGACCGCGGCGAGATGGATCTCGCGGAGTGGCTCGGCGTCGAGCAGCAGGTGCAGGCCCCGTGGGCCGACGATCAGCCGCGCACGCTGACCGAGGAGGAGCTGTACACGCTCGCCGGGACGCGGAGGCCCGGGCTCCTCGCGGACCTCGTCCGCTCGAGGCTGGCCGAGCGGCACCGCGACGTGTACCTCGTGCGCAGCCCGGCGCTCCTCGGCATCGCGATGAAGCTCGAGGCGGCGGGGATCGACCTGGAGACGGCGTCGCAGGCGTCGGCCCTCGTGCGAAAGCACCTGTCGCGGCTGTCGGAGGACGTCGTGGCGCTCTTCATGAAGCGCGCGGGCGACGGCGAGATCGCGCCGAAGGACCTGGGCCACGTGTTCGAGTCGCTGCGGCCGCTCGGGACCGAGGCAGTGCGGGTCATCTTCGGCCGCGCGATGGAGCGCGAGCTCCGCAAGCTCTACGAATCGGGCCAGATGGCGAAGCTCCCGGGGCGGGCGCGGCGCGCGCATCGGGAGCGGCGGCGGTAGCGGACCGCGCCTCGAGAAGAGAGGATTGGCCGCAGAGCCGCAGAGCCGCAGAGAAAAGAGGGGTGGAAGAGGGCGAGATTGACCTGCGAGGCAGGCCGTCGAGCAGGCTCCGCGCTAGAATGACCTCGCAGATGAACCCGGAACAGGCAGCAGAGGTCGTTCGGATCGCAGAGGAGCTGGGGATTGCGCCGGGTCTCTTCGATGGTTGGCAGGGGCACGAGTTCGCCCTGTACCAGGACATGGTAGGCCGCAGCTCGAGCCTTTCCGCCGCCGTCGCCGAGGCCGAGCAGCGTGCCGCGCGCGGGGACTGGACGCTCGATCTCGGGATCCGTGCCGTTGGTTTGCCCCGAAACCAGGGACGACCTTCAAAGCACGGCTCGAGGCCGCCGGCATTTCGATCGGCACGTGGTCGCAAACGACGAAGTACATCAAGCGCATCCACTCGATCGCGGCCAACAACGCCGACGTTCTCCGCGAGCTCGGGAAGCGGTGATCCTTCTCTCTTGATCTCGGCCGTCGCCATGCCGGCGACGACGTTCGGCGGCGCCCCTCTCTACGGATCTCTGGCCGAGATGGCCGCTGCCTACGCCTGGGGCATCGCCCGCAACCACCCTTTCGTTGATGGAAAACAAACGCACCGCATTGCTCACGTCGCTCCTCTTCCTGGGACTGAACGGATTCTCGCTCACGGTTGGTCCCGAGTGGGTCGAGATCATGGTCAGCGTTGCTGACAGCACGACGGGCTACTCGCGACTCGATCTCGTGGCTGCGTTCCAAAAGCAAATGGGGGTCGACGTTACGGTGACTCGTTGACTCTGCACCGGGGCGCCGAGCCGAAGCCGGTCAGGTCGCACCGAAGGGGTCGGCGATGAGGTCGTATGGAGACGGCATCGCGCCGGGTAGACTGACTCCGGTCCGAGTGCTCAGCCTCCGGATCGCCGCCGCGCGCCTCGCCCTCGTCGCGCTCGCGGGCGCCTGCATCGCTGAGGCCTCCTGCAGCGGCAAGGCTGGCACCTGCGCCGTCGAAGACTGCGGCAGCGTCCAGACGGTGGACCTTGGGTTCGTCTGCGAGGAGGACGGCGTCCCTCCCTATGCCACAGTCGTGAAGACCGTCGTGACCGGCCCCTGCACGACTGATTGTGACCCAGCGGCAGCCGGAGCCTGCGCGCTCGTCGTACTCTCCCCCACGGAAGCGGGGGCGTGCAGTGTCGAGGTCACCTCGTCGACGGGAGAGGTGTTCCCCCTGAGCTACGCATGGGTCGCGACTCAGGTGACGAATGCAGGAACCGCCTGCCCCGGATGCTTCACGCTGAACCTCGCCGACGGGAGCCCATCGCCAACCCCGTTCGCGCGAAGCTGCGACGGAGGAGCGGGCGGAGGGTGAGCGACGTCC